>JAHJUF010000073.1 GCA_018829095.1 Pseudomonadota bacterium
AGGCGGAAGGTAACGGTCCGCGTTCAGGACGTCCGCCGCAAGCTGAAACGAATACCGGGGCGGCTGGGAAAACTGAACCCCGGCCGAGCCCTTCAGCTTGGAATCATCCAGTGCAAGGGCGATCGACTTGATCTCCACAGCCTGGGTGGAGCCTGTAAAGGAAAGCTCCAATCTGGCCGCTCCCAGGGCACCGGGTTCCCGGGTGTCCACGGCTATCCCGAGTTTTTCCAAGCTGTTCTTGAGGTTGTCCGCCGCCGCCCGGAGGGACCCGGAAAAGGTCAGGTTCTTGTCCAGGGTTTTGACCTGGAAGACGCCGGACCCCGAAATGCCTGCCAGGGTGAAAACGCCGACTTCCAGTTTCCCATCCAGAACAAGGTCCTTGAGTGTACCGGGGAGCGCCTGGCCGGAGGGAGCCGGGGCACCGGGCTTGATTTTCGAAGCCCCCTGATTTTCAGGCGGAAGGTAACGGTCCGCGTTCAGGACGTCCGCCGCAAGCTGAAACGAATACCGGGGCGGCTGGGAAAACTGAACCCCGGCCGAGCCCTTCAGCTTGGAATCATCCAGGGCAAGGGCGATGGACTTGATCTCCACAGCCTGTTTCGAACCGGCAAAGGAAAGCTCCAGCCTTGCCGCCCCCAGGGCGCCGGGTTCCCGGGTGTCCACCTTGACCCCAAGGTTTTCCAGGGTATTCCTGAGGCTGTCCGCCGAGACCCTCAACGATCCGGAAAAAGAGAAATCCTTGTCAAGGTCCCGGGCTGTAAAGGCTCCTGACCCGGTGAGACCCGCCAGGGTGAAGGAGAGCCCCTCCACGGCCAGGGTATGTTGGGCTCCGTCCATCCGGATGTCCCCGCCCAGTTGCCCCTCCACCTTCCGGTTTCCGGAAAAATCGCCGTTCGCCGTCACGTCCGCCTTCATGCCGGTCAAGGCATACTGATTGGAATCCGTTTGGACCAGGGCCTTCCCGGAAATCCGAATCGTGGAATCGAGCCTGGGTGTTTCGCTTTGTAAAGCAAAACTTAGATCCAGGTCCATGGGCGCGCCGGGCCGGATGCCTCCCAGGGAAAGGGCAACGTCCGAAACCTCGAACCGTTCCTTTTTCGCCCGGTCTTCCCAGATCACCCGGGAGTTGGAAACCTCCACGCCTGAAACCTCCACGGCCATGCCGGGCCCTTCCGCGGGCGCGGCGGAGGGAGCGGGGGCGGGCTCCACGGCTTGCCCCTTTGCGCCGAAATCCTCCCAGTTGGATCGTCCCAGGGCGTCCAGGATGAGGTGAAGCTCCATCCCGTTCACCAGGACCTTGCCCACCTCCACCCTTCGTTTCAAAAGGGGCAGCAGGCGGACCCGGGCCTGGGCGGAAAAAATCCGGGCAAAAGGCTCTTGGCCGAATTCTGGAGGATTGGAAACGGAAACATCCTTCACGGAAAGCCCAAGCCACGGGAAGAGGGTCAGTTCCAGATCACCGCTCATGGTGAGTTCCCGGCCCGTGGATTCGGCAAAGGCCGTTTCCATCTGCTTCTTATAGTCATTGGGATCGAAGAACCAAGTCAGGTAAGCGGCCAATGCGCCCACCAGGAGCAGACAGACCAGAAGAACGGCGGCCAGAACTTTCCAAATCGTTTTCATGCATCCCCCCTTGACTCGGGAATCACAGGTGTTCAAACCAGAACCCTTCACCGCAAAAAGGTAAGGCACGGGTTATGCGTGTCAAATCCCGGGCTGCCCCGGTATTGCGCGGTTAGCCGGTGTTGATCGTTGCCGTGGTCCGGCCCGATTTGGAAAAGAAAGGAGAATGTCCGGGGTTGCTTTGTGGATCCGCTCACCTGGAAATCGCTCATGAGGATGAAAAAGCGAGACTGAAGGGGAAACTCCAGGCGCGATTCTCAGAAAAAGAGCTCCAGGTACCGAGACCACTCGATGCGGGTCTTGTGTTCCCTGGCCAGGACCTCCAGGCGTGCGGGAGTGATCTCCCGGGCTTCGTAGCCCAGCTTGGCCATAAAATTGCGCTGCCGGGCCCTGGCCAGTTCCTGGTCCCAGACAAAAACCAGGTTTTCGGACTCTATGTAGGAGGACCGGAGGGAAAGGTTGAACGAACCCGCGGCCAGGAGTTCCCCGTCCAATATGAACTCCTTGGCGTGGAGGTAGGGCTGGGGCACGTTCTCCTCGGGCACTCCCGTCTTTTCCCACACCCGCACCCCGGCATCCAGAAGCGGCTCCAGGTAGTTCAGGGACAGGAAGTAGCCAGAAGACAGGCTCACTTCTTCCGCGGTCCGGGCGGAATTCATGAGGATGCGCACATCCACCCCTCGCAGGGCCGCGTCCTTCAAGGCGTCGTGGAGAAGACCTTCGGGCAGGACCAGGTACTGGCTGGTGGCATAGAAGGTTTCCCTGCAGGACTGGATGGCCGAGACCAGGGCCTGAAGCGCGTGGTATTCCCGGTCCCAGGGCCGGCTCTGGACGAACAGGCATTGCACCCCAACCTGGCTTCTGCCTTCCCCGGGTAGAATCAGGGCGGGTTTTCGGGGAAGGCTGGCCTGGGCCATTGCCTGCTCGTAGGAGCGCAGGAATCCCTTCTGGATTTCCCCCACAATGGGGCCTTCCAGGTAAAGGTCCAGGTCGCTCCACCGGGAAAAATACTGTTCCTCCAGATTCCGTCCCCCCACCACCGCTCTTTGGCCGTCCACCACCAGGATCTTTTCGTGCACGGCATAATCCAGGAGGGGCAGGGCCGGAAGGCCGCCGGGCCCCTGAAAGGAGGCGAGCCAGCTGGGGTTGTCGTCCGCGCTCTCCTGCTCCTTTTTCCGGCTGGCCCATAGCCGGTAAAGCCACTGTTCAGTGCCCGTCTTCTTCCGAGCTTCCCCCTTTGTTTCCCGGGCCGCCTCTCCCACCACCCGGCCATTGAACAGGACCACGCTGATTCCCGCCGAAACCCCAGCCTGGCGGGCGCTTTTCACCAGGGATTCCGGGATCTCCCCGGAGTGAAGTTGCTTGGGTTCCCGCCGGGTCCATTCCGCCAGAAGTTCATTCAATTTGAGCCGAAGGGTCCCAATGGGGGAGGTGGGGTACTGGGTATCCGCGTTCAGGAGGATGTTGACCTCAACCCCTTCGGATGCCTTCCGGACCAGCTCGTCCGAGATGATTCTCCCGGCGCCCTGATTGCCCAGGGTGTACGACTGAAGGTTGATCTGCCTTTCCGCTGAGCGGATAAGGCCAAGGACTTTTTCGAGGGCACCTTTTCCGTTGTCCAGGAATTCCAGGGTGCTGGCCGAAGAAATTCTCGCCATGGAGGTTTTTTCCAGGGATCGGATAAAAGACTCGTCCCCCACACGGACAAGGTCGTCGGGGCACTTGTAATTCACCTGGAGATGGCCCGAGGCCTGGCCTTCATTCCCAGCCGAATCCGTGACCACGATGGGCACCAGGTACTTCCCCGTGTCCATCAACCGGGGGATGGACAGGCGGGTCTGGTACCCTCCTTCCCGGGTGGACGCCAAAACGTTCCCCTCTTCCCGGTCCATTTCCAGGCGCACGGGGAAAAGGGTCTGGGAAAGGTCCACGCGCACGGATTCGATGACCGCACCGTCCTGACCCGTGAAGGTCATGCAGCGGACGGATGCCGTGGCTTGGCCGTGGTTTTCCACCTGCTCGGGGTCTACGGATATGTTCTTGATGACGATCATGGGCTGCACGGCTTTTCAGGCGGGTGCTATTCTCCCTTGCGGCCGGGTCCGGCCAGGGGACCGGGAGGATCCTCACCGGTTATGCCCTTCCAGGTCCGGGCATCGGCCAGGTGGATGAACACCCGGTTCATGCGTTCCATATCCCAGGAGGAAGGACCGTGGGGGTCGGGAAGGATGTCCGCCTGAACAGGGGGCCCCCACTCCATACCCAGGTCAGGCCCGAAGGCAGCCAAACCTTCGGAGATCCGGCCCCGGCCTCCCGGGGAAGTGCCCTGGCATAGGGATCTGTAAACCGAGTGCTTCATGGGAAAGGCGGCCAACTGAATCCCCCCGTGCCGGGCGGCTCCCAGAAGAGCTTCTTCCGCAGTCCTGCCAGAGTGCAGGGGGGTGGCCACCATCTGCCGCAGAGTCCTGTCCTGTCCCAGGAGCCCAGGAATCCAATGTTGGGGGGGGCAAACAGCGTAATCCTGGTCCCCTTCCTGGAGGGTTTCGGTCCAAAGAGCCAGGGTGAGCATGTTGACCTTGCCCGTGCCGGCCTTCACCGCAAAGGGATAGGGACAAGGATTCCCCCCATCGCTGTCGGGCATGAGACCGATCCACAGACTTTCTCCGGGATAAAGAGGCACGAACACACCACCTCTTTCCCGCCAGGACTCGGGGAGCTTTTCCGCGAAATCATCCACGTGCCGGATGGGCAGTCGGCCGTTTTCCGAGGTTAGGAGGCGGGCCGGGGAATTTTCGGGACGCTGGACGGTACGAACCAGGAAGACCCTCAAGAGGGCCCAAGGCTCCAGGTCCGGATGGTAAAACCGCAACTCCTGTCCGCTAAGTTCAAGCATGAAGACCTACCACTTTCCGTCCCGAACCTCCCGGATGATGCGAAGTACCGCATGGTCCGGAAGGTTTTTCAGATCCCGGATGAGCTGGGCGAAAAGAAGCGGCCTCTTCCGGATCACTTCCTGGACGTCCTTCCCGATCTTTCCGCAAAGGGCCAGGAGAACGTCTTGATCCTCATCCAATTCCAGGGCCAGGAGCAGGATCTTTTCCTCGGACAAAGGAGCGTTCTCCCCCCGTTCCACCTTGGAAAGGTAGGAAGGCTCCACCCCGATTCGTTGGGCCACCTGGCGCAGGGAAAAGCTGCGATCCGTCTTCCGGAAGGATTCCCTCTTCTCCCGGATGTAGGCTCCGAACGGGTTTTTGTCGGTGTTACGCACTTTTGCCTTGCCTTCATGTGTACTGTGTGGTACACACTATACATCCGGCCAGACCCCTTGTCCACCCCGGAATGTCCCGAAGCAGCGAACCTGAGTTCCACGACCTCCCCGGACACCTTATGATGCCACGCGGGGGGCCAAAACGCAATACAGGCCAGGCGGGCCGACAAGAAAGGAAATAGCCATGATCCTGAAACCTTCCATCTTCCTTGGCGAGCACGCGATCCGGGCGGCATGGAACTGCATGGCCACGGGGCTTTTCCCCGCCCAGCCCGTGACGGCCCGGCCGGATTATGCCCTTCTCCCCCGTCAGGCATCGATGGTTCCGGTTTCCTGGATTCCAGGCAGGCCCCCGGCCATGGCCCTTCAGGACCTGCCGCCTGGACTTGGGAGACACGAAAAGAACATCCTTCTGGCCCTGACCGAAGCGCCCTTTTCCCTGTTCCGTTTCACCGGCCCGGCGGGCAGTGGCAAAACCAGCACCCTGCGGTACCTGGCCGGAGTCCTGTCCGCCTGCCCGTTTCCCCGGGCTAGGTTGATCGTGGCGGATTCCAGGAGCCTGTGCCTGGACGTGAATGAAATGAGCGAAGGGCCCGGGATGCTGGACAGGGTTTCCGGACAGTTGGCGGAATTGATTCTCCGCGAACTGTATGCCCAGGACTTCCCGTCGGGAGCCCATCCTACCATCCCTTTGTTTCCTCTTTCCCGGGAAACAAAGGACTCCCTGGCCGCCTATCCCTCTCTCAAAAAGGCCCTCCGTCCGGTCCTCGGAGGGGAAAAGGGGTGCCGTGTTTCGGATGCAGGAGGGATATCCGGGCCTGTGGCTATGGAAGCCTGGAAAAGCGGGCGGGAACGATTGAAGGGAGCCCTGGGGTGCTTCCTGGCCGAGACCCTTTCGGCCGCCGGGAGCACCGGGCGGGCGATTCTGGTCCTGGACGGCCTGGAGGTACTGCCAAGTTTCCTGGCCAAGGGGCTGATCCAGGACCTCTCGAAAGCCATTTGCACCCAGGGGGAAACCCGTCTCCGTCTCGCTCTGTCCTCCCGCCCGGACGTTCATCCCCAAATGCCCAAAAGCCCGCCATGCCTGGATCTCGCCCATTACGCGCCAGACCCGCAGATGGAAATGATCTTCCGGGTGGACCGATTCCTGGAAAACCCCTTCAACATATTCTACTTTTCCAACCTGGACCAGGGCACCCAGAACCTTTTCCTCCAAAGTCTTTCCTGCCTCCGGGCCAGTTTGGTGAAGCCCAAGAGCCTTTTCAATTCCATGCTCCATTCCGTGGGGGGCTCCAACCTGGCAGCCTGCCATCTTCTGGGCATTCGTTTCTGTCTCTCCCTCTGTTTCTCCCGGGAACATCCTCCACGGATCACCCTACCCCAGCGTCCGGGGGACCTTTTGGACCGGAACGAGCTTTTCCAGGATCTGGAATCTCTTTTGGGACCCTGGGAATGGCTCCTGGGTGGGCCGGAAGTCTCCTCAGAACAGGTCGAATACGCAGGCGAGTGGCTATCTGGCGCGTTTTGCCGGTGCCTGGAACGGGAGGAAATGGAAGACGAATCTGCACCGGGGCGGGATCAATCTCCTGAAACTTCCTGGGTTCTCCGCCCCGGAGCCCGCCACTTCCTCCAGAGTCTGGCCCGGAAACACGGTGCCGGAAAAAGTTCCCATGAGGTGGAGTCATGGGCCCGGACCCTGGCCCAAAGCCTGCGCCCGGGCCGGGGATTTATAAACCCGGATCGGGTGGGTATCCTGGTCCGGGGGTTCGAGACGGATTTTCGAGCCCGTCTCATCCATCTGTGGCTGGCGGCCGGGATTGAGGAAGAGCGGGAACTCGTGGAAGTCCTAGGCAGCTTTGCCATGGCCGTGGGTCGGGAGATTGCCGGGGCATGTGAGCGTAAGGGTGCCCCGGAATCTCAAAATCCGGATACCCAGGTCCCGGAACCACCGGCGTGGAATGATTTTTCTGAGGCCGCGTTGGCGGCGTCGGGGCTGGGCCGGAGTGGTGTCGAGACTTTCAACGCATTTTACTGGGGCGGGTCGAATCTTTCCCTGGCCGGATTCCACTCTCTCTGCCTGATCCAGGATGCGGGACACCAGGGAATGGGGTGGAAAGAATTGAGGGCTTCTCTCCAGGCCATGGGATACTCCCGGGTGCTGGCAGGGTGCATCCTCCTGGACCTGATGAACCAGGACCATTCCCTGGTCTCCCGCATTCCGGACATCCAGGAACCGGGCATGGGAACCCTGGTTCTCACGGAAGGAGGCCGGCGGTTTTTCGACGAAGTCCTATCGTCACCGGAATACCTGGCCTGGGCCTTTGAATCGGTGCCCTCGCTGCGCAGGTCGATCCGGCAGGCCATCGGTACCTGGAAGGAGGCCGTGACTCCCTGGGAGCCTGGCAAATGGATTTTGGCGGGTTTCCAGGCAGCTCTGGCCTTGGAGGGTGGATTGATGTCCCGAGTTGGAGAGGGAAAAATCGCTCCTTCCCCCTTCCAGGATGTGCCTCCGGCCGCAAAGCTCTTTTTGAAAATCTACGAGGTGGGCCTGCTAAGCATGGAAGCCTGCTCCCAGACTCCGGGAGAGCTGAGAAGGGTCCTTGCTTTAAAAAACCAGATCCGGCAATGGAAATCCTTCCGGAAGACCGTGGCGAATTTTCTCCCCAAAACCCCGGGGCACCCAGGGGAATTTTCTGTCGGATCCAGACCCGAATGACCGGACGGCGAGTGCCCGAGTGACCAGGTGCGGTTATCATCCCAGAAAGGAACGGACAAAGGATCTCTCAAACTCCACGGCTTCCAGGCAGCGATAGAATTGTCTTTCCATTTTCCGGAACGATTCCGTATGGATGCGCCTAGTGCGACCTTCTCTGCACCGGACCGGACACAGGGAGTGCAGGACTTCGTGGTAAATGACATATTCCACGAAAAAATCCGGCACGGCTGGACTGTCCAGCACCGGATGCACCCGGACGATTCGGAACACAGCGGACCAGCTTCCAAGCCGGATGGAAGACCTTTTAACGGATGACTTTGTGACCGAGGCCCACCCGATACGGATTCCTTCCACGCAAAGGCCGTGGACCCTGGCCACTTCGGCCAGGAGGTGAGCCAAGTTGTGGTGCCGCCCCTTGTACTCCAGGGCTCTGGGCGAGCTTTTCCGAACCAGGAGGTGGAAAAGGCCCTGGTTTTCCTTCAAAAAGGCGTCCAGACAGACTCCGCTGTCCGGGTCACCATCCTGGATGTAGGCCGCCAGGGCGTGAAGGGTCTTTTCGTCCGCCGCCCGGAAGGCGTGTTGGAGCCGGACTTCCAGACCCCTTCCTGGAGTTTTCTTCACGGATAGCACAGAGCTTTTGTTCATGGTGAACCGAACCCACAGGGGCCGGGATATCAGAGAACGCAAACGTGTAATGAACTCCGCCTCTGAAGCCATGGAATACGGGGGTTTTTCCAATATACTCGAATTTTCATCCATGTACCGAACCATAGATTTCTATCAGTTAGCCGTGTCAAATGTTACCAACGATTGAACGGCGGGGGCATTTGGCGTCCATTTCCTATCCCAAATACGTCATCCGGCCCAATGGCTCACCTCTTCTCCAGGAAAGAACGCAAACCCTCTTGAGGGCCCTCCAACCCATTTCATCCTTTGAAAAGCTCTCCACTCCGACTATACTGAATGTGTGCCCGAGCCAAGGCTCAATTCCCTACGGGCCGAACTCCCAAAAAAATGTTTTTTCGATGTTGAAAATCTTACTGACAATCTCCTCATGAAACAAATATTTGATTTTGAAACCCTTTTCTATCATAGTAAAGCTTGTCAAAGTGAATGGAAATCATTACTATAGGCCTACCCTTGGAGAATCATGGAAGATTTAATCATCAAAAAATACGGCGAGTGGAACTTCCTGCTGGAAGGCCAGGGAGAGCAAATGCTGGTCTGGCCGTATTTTAGCGGACAGCCTTTTGCGCTGGAGGTTACCGGGGCCACCGAGGGACCGGGGCGCATCCAGTTCCGAAAAGCGTTTCCCTACCCCGCCAACTATTGGGACCGGTCCCGCAAAATTCTTTCCTGGTGCAAGCAGTTTGCGGCTTCCGAGAATCTACGAAAAGAAGAACTGGCGGCCTACCAGGCTTGGCTGGACAAATCGGAGTAACCCGCACAATACCTTTACCAAAGCCATCCCACCCCATTCTTCATCCAGCTTCTCCCTTAAGCCCTTTCCTCCATCCGCGATTCAAGAGGAAGAGCCTTTTCCCGCCCTGGAATAAGGCCTCCGTGGGGGCCCCACGCGCGGCGCGCGCGCTCCTGTGCCCAAAGCCCGGAACCCATGCGCGGCCAAGCCCGCTCCCCAACCCAGGATCGGCCAGGAAAACCAAAGACGCTCGGGAAATGCAAGCAGGTTGATGGTCACAATCACCATATTCACAAACAAATACAGAAGAAGATGCTTGTAGAAAACGGTTTTTTTCCGAACCCGCCCCCGGGCCTCCAGGAGGGCTTTTTCGTACTGCTCGTCCAGGGGATGTTCCATGGATTCCTTTCCCTTTCGTGGGTCGGCCCTGCGACCTCCGGGCGACCTTGAGGTTCATGCTAATCCCCGGGTCCGTGCAATGCAACACACATGCGTGCGACCAAACTGAACTCCCTACCCTTCTCCGGCTTGAAAGACTGTCCCAGGGCTTCATTCCGGGCACTGAAATGCATTCCTTCTTGGATTCATGGAAAAGCCATGCTACATACCCCCATACTGCAAAATAGAACATCCTTTGGGAAGGCTGAAAATTTTAACCCTGTTTTGCCGATGGGGGCTTGCATGGGCATTTTCGGCTGGTGGAAAAGAGACCAGGAACCCGATCTGGACGGACTCACGGGTATCGCCAAACTCATCGGGGAGGACATCGACCGGCTGGTGGCCGAAACCTTTGCCGCCTACCAGGAGCTTCTTCTCACCCAGCCACCGGGATTCATCGTGCCCGCCGTGTGGGGTGCCCGCAAGGACGGGGAACTCACGGACGAGCAGAAATCCATCTATAAGAAGGTCGTCCCGGCCATGAAGCGGGTTTTGGAAAACCTGCGCTTCCGCAAGCTCTCCCGGGGGCAGGAATTCGCCATTGATTTCCTGGTCCGGGGTCTCATCATCACCAAGATCGCCTGCCTGGTGGAGATAGGCAAGAGCAGGTCCAAGCTCTTTCCGGACACCAATTCCCGGGAAAAAGACGAGCAACTGGAACGCTTGAGCCGCATGGAGCCCCTGGGCCGGGCCTGATGATCATTCCCGGATTCCGCACACCCTGACCGCGCTTTGGTTCAGATAAGCTGACAAACCCTTTTCCCCAGGCCAGAACCCCATGCACCTTTCCCATACCTCCTGGTCTTCCATGCAAAAATAGGCGGTCACTTCCGGTGCCACTGCCTGTATTTCCTCAACCATCTCCCGGCACAGGGCCATGCGGATGGGCTTGAACACCCGCATCTTGTTGTCCAGTCCCGGCACCATCTCCCCCAGAACCAGTTCCGAACCCGGACGCCGCTCCCGGATCATCTGGCCCAGAGAAGGCGGATAGCGCAGCGTGCCCAGACTTATCCAAACCACCCTCTCCGACGGCACCCTGGCAAAAACCTCCCGGACCACCTCGCGGTAATCCTTCTCACATCCGGGATACGGTACAAGAGGATCGAAATGGAACGCCAGGGGATAGCCCCATTCCGCGCACCGGGCTGCTGCGGAGAGCCTTGCCGAAAGGCTGGTCGCCCCTTTTTCGTGTTCCCGGACCACCCTGGGGGCATTCATGCTCCAGGCCAGGATGGTTTTTCCCCGGTGATCCAGGCCTTTCAAGGCATCGATGTTCACAGTCTTGGTTTTCAGTTCCAGCACGGCGTGGTCCTGGGCCGCGAATCGTTCCACCAATCTGGGGGTCAGGTCCCAAAGAGACTCCCACACCAAGCTGTCCGTAAACTCGCCGGTTCCCATGCGTCGGGTGGCCGGATCCCGGGCTTTAAGCACCTGATCCAGTTCGGAAAACAGTTCATCCTGGTTGGCGAAAAGTTGCATGACCGGAGGGTGAAAATAGGTCTGGAGCACGCAGTAGGCGCAGTCCATGGGACAGAACGTGCCCACATGAAGGATGGTGTATCCACAACAGGTGTATTCGCTCGTGCCCGGGCAGGGGCGAATGAAGCGGCCCTGGTTCCGGGTGATGTACAGCACGGATTTGGCCGCAGCCACGGGGTCTGGCAAGGAAAGGACATGGCGAAAAACTTCGCCTGGACCGTCCACGAGTTCCACCGGGACCCCGGCTAAGCGTTGACGGATGTCCCGGGCCAGGGGGGTATCCTGGACCCGCAGGTCCACAAACAGCTGGCGGATGGCGGGCTTCATGAGGTCATTCCCCCATCACCCGTTTCAGGGCCGGATTTTTTAGAAGATCCAGGGTGCGGGAAAGATGTTGGGAAAGTTCCTTTTCGGAGTCGAATTGCAGGCGCAGGACGTGGGTGGTGCCCTCGAAGAATGGAGGCGGCTCCCATTTCATCCGGGGTGGGAGGCGCAGACCGGCCACCAGCCGATCCCTTTCCGCAGTTTCCCGGTCCACGGTGGGATACCGGCGCTGGTGCAAAATCGCCCGGACTCGGGTAGCAGCAGCGTTCTTGTCTTTTTCTTCCCGGATGGCAGCCCCGATGCCCGGGTCCTCCAGAACCTGGGCGGGGGAAAGGTTTTCCCGTTCCGCGATTTCCCGCACCAGGGACAGGATCTGGCGCTGACGGGAAAGGCTCTGGGGAAGCTCCAAAAACAGGCGGGCCAGGGCCTTGGCGTTACTTTCCTCCAGCCTGCCCAGGTCCAGAGCCACGGGAAAGGCCAGCGCACCGGCTTCCAGAGCTTCCTGGAGTGTGGCTGGCATCCGGCACAGGCTTTCCCAATCCTTCAGACGAGGAATGGGGGCTTCCAGGCCCAGGGCCCGGCGGACAAGGTCCTGCCGGGCGTCCCAGGCCAAATCCGGCCCCAGGAGAGCAATAGCCCGGGAGGTTTCCAGCAGGCCCAGGGGCCGGGCAACGGCATTTAGGGAAACCGCCGCAAAGGCGCAGACCCCGTCCGGCGTGGACAGAGGAAGGACCATGGCTGGAACCGGCGAGCATCCCAGTTCCCGGCAGGCTTCCCGGCGGGAGAATCCGTCCACCACCTGAAAACGGCCGTCCTGCCTTTCCCTCAGGAGAACCGGAGCCAGCAGCCCCGCCTCCCGAATAATGCCCACCCAGCGGTTCTCTCCGTTGGTCCCGGAGATACGGAACGTGATGTCCGAGCCGGAAACTGTCTCCAGGGGGACTTCCTGGAACTCGGGCGTCATTTCCCGGTGAGCTGAGTAAGGGCCTGGAGATATTTTTGCCGGGTCTTTTCAATGACCTCGGGCGGCAGGCTGGGGGCGGGCGGCTTCTTGTCCCAGCCCAGGCTTTCCAGGTAGTCCCGGGCGTACTGCTTGTCAAAGCTGTCCTGGGCCCGTCCAGGTTCGTAGGTCTCCTTGGGCCAGAAACGGGAGGAATCCGGTGTCAGGACTTCGTCGATAAGGACGATCCTGTCGCCAGCCCGGCCAAATTCGAACTTGGTGTCCGCGATGATGATGCCGCGCTCCCTGGCCAGGGCCGAGCCCTTTTCGTAGATGGCCAGGGTGAGGTCCCGGAGGCGCTCGGCGGTTTCCCTGCCCACCAATTCCACAGTCTGCTCAAAGGAGATGTTTTCATCGTGCTCCCCCATTTCAGCCTTGGTGGAAGGCGTAAATAGGGTTTGGGGAAGCTTTTCGGACTCCTTCAGGCCGCCAGGCAGTGAGATGCCGCAGATGGTGCCGTCCTTTTTGTAGGACTTCCACCCGGACCCGGAAAGGTAACCCCGGACCACGCACTCCACGGGAAAGGCCTCGAGCTTCTTCACCAGCATGGAACGGCCTTCCAGAATTTCTTCGTGGGGCCGACAGGCTTCGGGGAATTCCCGGACATCGCTGGTGATGAGATGATTTTCCACCAGATCGGCCATGACCTCAAACCAGAACAGGCTGATCTGGGTCAGGACCCGGCCCTTGTCCGGCACGGGATCGGGCATGACCACATCAAAGGCAGACAGGCGGTCCGTGGCCACCAGAAGCAGCTTGTCCCCCAGGTCGTAGATATCCCGGACCTTGCCCCTCCGGGGCTCGGGAAGTCCCTTCAGTTTCGTCTCCCACACGGACTGGCTCATGACTGGCTCCTTGCCTTTCCCGGGTCCGGCCCAAAGCCGAACCTCATGCGTTGCTTTATGAAATCGTTCAGAATACCAATGAAACAAGACTGTTCATGGCGCATGGATTCACAGATTGATGATCTCTCCCCGGATGGATTGGTCCACGGTCAGGATGCCCACGGTCTGGTTGTAAAAGGACCCCGGATTGAACAGGAGCACCCCTGCCACCACATGGTTGGCCGTGGCGTGGGAATGGCCGTAACATATGGCGTCCACGCCCGTGAAGGTCTCCCTGATCCGCTGTTCCAGGCCCACTCTGGAGCCCCAGCCGTGGACCAGGGCGATGGAGAAGCCCTCCACCTGGATCACCCTTTTTTCCGGAAGTCTGGCCGCCACGCCTCCATCGTCCATGTTGCCCCGGACGGCCATGACCTCCTTGGGTGCCAGGGCGTCCAGGACATCCATGCGCACGATGTCCCCGGCGTGGAAGATCATGTCCACATCCGCGAAAGGCCCATCCACCACCAACCGGGAAAGCTCGGGGCTGGTTCTCTGGAGATGGGTGTCGGAAAGGACGCCGATTCGAACCAATTCCTCTTCCTCCGCAAACACCTCATAAATGGATTGCACCACGGAATTCTCAATACCCCAACCCGGGGTCGGTTTCCAACCACAAAATGCTTCGGAAACCCAGGCACGAATTCCGCCGGCCTTGACAGAAAAAGGGGGCTATGGTCCAAGCAGGCAGTTCGATTCATCAACTGGGCGGGGTCATCCCCGGCAATCGGCCAAAGGAGAAATTCCATGGACAAGAAAGTGACCGTGGTTGGAGCGGGAAACGTGGGGGCCACGGCGGCCCAGCGTTTGGCGGAAAAGGAACTCGCGGACGTGGTGCTGGTGGACATCGTGGAAGGCGTACCCCAGGGCAAGGCCCTGGACCTTACCGAGGCCGCGCCCATCGAGAAGCACGATGTGTCCGTGACAGGAGTCAACGGCTATGAGGAAACCGCGGGCTCGGATGTGATCATCATCACGGCGGGCATTCCCAGGAAGCCCGGCATGAGCCGGGACGACCTCCTGAAAACCAACGCCGGAATCATGGCCAACGTTACCCGAGAAGTCGCGAAATACAGCCCGGATGCCTGCATCATCGTGGTTTCCAACCCCCTGGACGCCATGTGCCACGTGGCGTATCAGGCCTCAGGCTTTCCCAAAAACCGGGTGATCGGCATGGCAGGGGTCCTTGATTCGGCTCGTTTCCGGGCCTTCATCGCCATGGAGCTTTCGGTTTCCGTGGAAAACATCCATGCATTTGTTCTGGGAGGCCACGGGGACACCATGGTGCCCCTGCCCCGCTATTCCACCGTTGCGGGTGTACCCATCACGGAACTCATGTCCCCCGAACGCATCGAGGCCCTGGTAAAAAGGACGGCCAGCGGCGGCGCGGAGATCGTGTCCCTGCTGAAAACCGGGAGCGCCTATTACGCCCCGGCTTCAGCCGCCGTGGAAATGGCCGAGGCCATTCTGAAGGACAAGAAGAAGATCCTGCCTTGCGCGGTGATGCTGGAGGGGCAATACGGTATCAAGGACCTGTTCATCGGCGTGCCGGTAAAGCTTGGGGCCGGCGGCGTGGAAGAAATCATGGAGATCCGCCTCACGGACGAGGAAAGCGCGGCGCTCCACAAGTCCGCAGCTGCGGTCCAATCCCTGGTGGATGCCATGGCAAAGCTGTAAATTTTGGTGCCAGCCCAGCTATTCTGAATCGGGAGCCTGGTTTTTTCCGGGCTCCCGATTTTTTTTCTCCAGGGCTTCCCGAATTTTTTTGGCCACCGTGTGGTTCATACCGGGCACGGCGGCCAGTTCCTCCTCCGAGGCATCCCGAAGCCTCTTCACGCTCTTGAATCGCCGCAGCAAGGCCTTTTTTCGCTTCTCCCCCACCCCGGGCACATCGTCTAAGACCGACCGCCGAACCGTCCGGCCCCGCTGAATCCTGTGCAGGCTGATGGCAAAACGATGGGCCTCGTCCCTCACCCGGGAGAGGAACACCAGGGCGTCCCGGTCCTTCCCGAACATCACGGGGTTGGCCTGGCCGGGGAGATAAATTTTATCCTCCGCCTCTCCCTTTTCCTCCTCCTTCTTGGCGATGCCCGCGCAGGGAACCTTTTCGATGAGACCCAGTTCCGCTAGGACCTGAACGGCCATGGAAAGCTGCCCCCTGCCTCCGTCCACCAGGAGCAGGTCCGGCAGTGGTTCCGCCTCCTTTTCCGGGTCAAAACGCCTGGCCAGGACATGGCGCATGGCACCGTAGTCATCCCCGGACATCACATCCCGGACCTTGTAACGGCGATACGAATCCTTGTCCGGCGCGCCGTCGGAGAAAACCACCTGGCTGGCCACTGTCTGGCTACCCTGGGTGTGGGAGACGTCAAAGCATTCCAGACGGCCCGGGGGACCGGTCAGCCGCAGCCTGCGCCCGACCTTGGCCAGGGCCTCCTTTTGGTACTCCTCACCGGAAAGGCGGCGTTCCAGGGCATCAACGGCGTTTTGCCTGGCCATGTCCGTGAGGCGCACTTTCTCTCCCCGTTGGGGAACCAGGATGCGCACCCGGCCGCCCCGGGCATCTCCCAGTCGGTCCTCCACAAAGGCCGCGTCCTCCAGGGGCTCGGAAACCAGGATTTCCGGCGGCACGAAGGCGTCCTTTTCGTAGACCTGGAGCAGGAAATCCTGGAGCAGATTCCGGTCCTGGCTCACCGCCTCCAGAAAGGGATAGTTCCGGGAACCCACCAAAAAGCCCCCCCGCACATGGAGCATGGTGACCATGCATCCCGCGGGCCGCGCCACCAGGGCTGCCACGTCCCGGTCCTCGAAATCCGTGGTCACGGCCACCTGGCGCTCCACCGTCTTCTTGATGGCGAACATCTTGTCTCGAAATTCGGCGGCCCGCTCGAACTCCTCTCCTTCCGAGGCCAGGAGCATCTTCTCCTGGTATTTCTTGAGGAGGGAGGGGGTCTTGCCCTTGAGGAACAGGATGGCCTCCTGAATCATCTCCTGGTACTGGTCCGGGTCCACGAGAAGGCAGCAGGGGCCCAGGCAGTTGCCCATCTGAAAGTTGATGCAGGGGCGAGTGCGCCGGGGCAACTCGGGTTTTTTGCATCTGCGAATACGGAAGGTCTTGTGGATGATCTTCAACGTCTCACGGGCCGCGCCCGCAGAGGTGAACGGCCCGAAATAGCGGGCTCCGTCCTTTTTCACCTTTCTGACGATCTCCAGGCACGGATAGGGCTGGTTCTGGTCGATGCGCAGGCTGGGATAGAGCTTCCCGTCTTTCAGCACCACGTTGTACCGGGGCTTGTGGCGCTTGATAAGGTTGGATTCCAGGACCAGCGCCTCGTGAGCCGTGGCGGTCAGAATGGTCTCGAAAATGGCAATTTTGGAGACCAGGACATCCGTCTTTGGATCCCGGTTGGCGGGCCGGGCGAAGTAGGAGGAAACGCGCCTCTTCAGATTGGCGGCCTTGCCCACGTACAGGATGTTTCCGGCCTCGTTCTTCATAAGGTACACGCCGGGCCCCTGGGAGGTGGCCGCCAATTTTTCCAGAATGTGGGCTGGGGTGTCCATGGTGCGTGGCTCTACATCTCCAGGAGGTCTTTTTTCAGGCTCGTGATTTCATCGCGGAGCCGGGCGGCTTTTTCAAAGGAAAGCTCCCGGGCGGCCGCGCGCATCTCCTTCTCCAGATCCACGATGATCCGGGCAAGGTCCTTCCGGTTTCCATGGCTTGGGCCGGGTCCGGGATCCACGGGCACGGTGACGTAGTCCGCCTCGTACACGGAATCGAAAATGGAGCGGATTTCCTTGCGGATGGTTTCGGGGGTGATGCCATGCTCCTGGTTGTATTCCGCCTGGACCAAGCGGCGGCGGTCGGTTTCGTCCATGGCCCGCCTCATGCTGTCCGTCACCCTGTCCGCGTAAAAAATGACCGTGCCGTTAACGTTCCGGGCTGCCCGGCCGCAAGTCTGAATGAGGGACCTCTCGGACCGGAGGAACCCTTCCTTGTCCGCGTCCAGGATGGCCACCAGGGAAACTTCGGGAATGTCCAGGCCCTCCCGCAGAAGGTTGATGCCCACCAGCACATCGAAGTTGCCCAGGCGCAACTCCCGGATGATCTCCATACGGTCCATGGTCTGGATGTCCGAGTGGAGGTACCGCACCTGGACTCCCAGGCTCTGGTAATATTCCGTGAGATCCTCGGACATGCGCTTGGTGAGGGTGGTGACCAGGACCCGCTCACCAGCCTCCTCCCGGAGCCGAATCTCCTCCAGAAGATCGTCCACTTGGTTTCCGGCGGGCCGGACCTCCACAGCCGGGTCCATGAGGCCGGTGGGCCGCACGATCTGCTCGGCCACCGCGCCCTTGGCAACTTCCATCTCCCAGTTCCCGGGAGTGGCGGAAACGTAGACGGTCTGGGGGATTTTGTCCTCGAATTCCTCGAACTGCAAGGGCCGGTTGTCCAGGGCTGAGGGAAGCCGGAAACCGAATTCCACCAGGGTCTGTTTCCTGGACCGGTCTCCCCGGTACATACCCCGCACCTGGGGCACGCCGATGTGGGATTCGTCGATGAAAAGAAGCATGTCCGGAGGAAAGTAATCGATGAGGGTGTAGGGTGGTGATCCCTCCTTGCGGCCCGTCAGGTGCCGGGCGTAGTTCTCGATGCCCGTGCAATAGCCAAGCTCGTGCATCATTTCCAGGTCGTAACCCGTGCGTTCCTCGATGCGCTGAGCCTCAATGAGTTTGTTCTGGTCCCGAAAATGATTCACTCGGTCCTTCAGTTCCTTCCGGACCGCATCCATGGCCCGCACCAGGGTCCGGCGGGTGGTGACGTAGTGGCTGGCCGGGTAGATCATGACCCGGGAAAGGCTCCTCTTGACCGTTCCGCGCAGGGGGTCGATTTCCGCGATGCTCTCGATTTCATCCCCGAAGAACTCCACTCGCACGGCCTGGTCCTCTTCGTAGGCCGGGAAGATTTCCACCCGGTCCCCCCGGACCCGGAATACGCCCCGGTGAAAGTCTATGTCATTGCGTTCGTACTGCATGGCCACAAGGTCCTTCAGCATCCTGTCCCGGTTCACCTCGGTTCCGGCCTCCAGGGAAAGGCGCATGGCCACGTAGTCCTCGGGCGCGCCCAGGCCGAATATACAGGATACGGATGCCACCACGATGACATCCCGCCGGGTCAGCACCGAACGAGTGGCCGAGTGGCGCAGCTTGTCGATCATCTCGTTGATGGAGGAGTCTTTCTGGATATAGGTGTCAGAGTTGGGGAGATAGGCCTCGGGCTGGTAGTAGTCGTAGTAGGAAACAAAGTATTCCACCGCGTTTTCGGGGAAAAGCTGGCGGAATTCGTTGTAGAGTTGAGCGGCCAGGGTCTTGTTGGGAGCGATGACCAGGGAGGGTTTTTCCACCCGGGCGATGACTTGAGCCATGGTGAAAGTCTTGCCCGAACCTGTGACGCCCAGGAGCACCTGGTGGGGCTTGCCCGTAAGCACACCCTGGGAAAGGATCTCAATGGCCTGGGGCTGGTCGCCCTTGGGCGTGAATTCGCTGGTGAGTTGAAAAAGGGACATGAAGACGCTTTCCCTTGCCAACCGCGCAAGGGCTTGTGCGGGTTGTTCCCGGAAACCGGATAGGTCAAAAAATGATGGAGATGCAACAAGTCCAAAATCTACCGAAATCGTCATTCCGGCGAAGGCCGGAATCCAGTTTTTCAAGTTGTTACAAAAACCCTGGATCCCGGCCTTCGCCGGGATGACGACCTGTTGTATCTCCATCAAAAGATAAGAAGCTGAAGGCCCCCCTGTCCCCCCTTGCCAAAGGGGGGAAGAAAGGATGGATCAGGCAAGCTTCCAGGTGGTCTTGCCCTGTGCGTCTTGGAGAATCACCCCTTTTTGGGCCAGTTGATCCCGGATGGTGTCTGCCAAAGCAAAATCCCGGTTCTTTCGGGCCTGGTTCCGAAGCTCGATCTGCATCTCGATCTCCTCCGGGTCCAAGCCCTTGTCCTGCACGGCCTTTTGGGAAGCCGCTTGGAAGAAAGCCTCCGGGTCCTCCCCAAACAGGCCCAGGGTCTTGCCCATGCCCGCCACGGCCGCCCGGATGCCGGAAAGCTCGGCAGCGTGTTTTTTCGGATCCTCGTCCAGAAGTCGGTTGGCCTGGCGCACGGCCTCGAAGGTTATGCCCAGGGCACCGGCCGTGTTGAAGTCATCGTCCATGGCCTGGACGAACCGGGCCGGCCAGTCGTCTCCGTCCCCATCGCCGGGTCCCACGGCTTCCTGGATGCGCTTCAGGCAGGCGTAAATCCTTTCCAGGGCCCCGCCCGCCTCAGCCATGGCTTCGGGGGTGAAATCCACGGGGCTCCGGTAGTGCTTGGACAGGAGGAACATGCGGATGGTCTCGGGATGGTGTTCGGACAGCACATCCCGAATGGTGCGGAAGTTGCCCAGGGACTTGGACATCTTTTCCTGGTCGATGTTCACGAAACCGTTGTGGACCCAGAATCGGACAAAAGTCTTGCCAAAGGCCGCCTCGCTCTGGGCGATCTCGTTTTCGTGGTGGGGGAAGATGAGGTCCTGGCCGCCACCGTGGATGTCAAAGGTGACGCCCAGATGGGAATGTCCCATGGCGGAGCATTCGATGTGCCAACCGGGGCGACCCGGACTCCAGGGGCTCTCCCAGTTCGGCTCGCCGGGTTTGGACGCCTTCCACAGGGCAAAATCAAAGGGGTCTTCCTTGCGCTTGTCCACCTCCACCCGGGCTCCGGCCTCCATATCCTCCAGTTTGCGGCCCGAAAGTTTGCCATACCCGGAAAAGGCCCGCACCCGAAAGTACACGTCTCCGTCCACCACGTAGGCGGACCCTTTTTCCAGAAGACTTTGGACCAGCTGGATGATCTCCTGGATGTGCTCCGTGGCCCGGGGCTCCCGGCTGGGCCGGAGCACGCCCAGGGCGTCCATGTCCTCATGAAACTCCCGGATGTAGCGCTCGGCCACCTCCCGGGACTCCACCCCGGTCTCCTGGGCCCGGCGGATGATCTTGTCGTCCACGTCCGTGAAGTTGCGCACGTACAGCACGTCCCATCCCTTGGACATCAGGTGCCGGAACACCACGTCGAAAACCACGGCGCTCCGGGCGTGCCCCATATGGGCCGCGTCGTAGACCGTGGGGCCGCACACGTACATGCGGACCTTTCCGGGGACAGCGGGGACGAACTCTTCCTTCTTCCGGGCCAGGGTGTTGTAGATCAGCATATGGTTCCCCATTTGGGCCTTTCCCGCCCGATCATCCTTGGGTTTGCCCGGCTCCGGCGGTCTTTTCGATCAGGGCCACACAGGTCGCGGCCATGCCCTCTTCCCGCCCGGTGATCCCGAGTCCCTCGGTGGTGGTGGCCTTGACATTGACCCGGCCGGATTCGATCCCAAGGGCCCGGGCGATGTTTTCAGCCATTTGCTTCTTATAAGAAGAAATTTTGGGTTTCTCGGCAACCAGCGTGGCATCCAGGTTCCCAACGCAAAAACCGAGCGCCCGGAGTTTGTTCCCCGTTTCCTCAAGCAACGCCAGGCTTGGGATGCCCTTGTAAGCCGGGTCCGTGTCCGGGAAGTGCTCGCCCAAATCCCCCAGGCCAGCAGCCCCCAAAAGGGCATCGCACACCGCGTGAAGGAGTACATCCGCGTCCGAATAGCCAAAAAGCCCCAGATGATGAGGGATCTCCACACCCCCCAGGATCAGGGGCCGCCCGGGCACCAGCCGGTGAACGTCGTACCCGTACCCGATGCGCATGAATGCACCTCCCTTGCCGTTGCTATCCGTGAAGAATGATGCCCGAGGGCAAAGCCTCCCCGAACATGGCATCCTCATCCCGCCGGTCCATGGGAATCACTTCGCTCACCATCCGTTTCCATTCCGTGGCAAAGTCCCAGGTTGAGAGCCAGTCCGCAACCCGATTAAGGAACACATCCTCAAGATCACGTTTCCGGTCCCCGGTACGCCGGGCCATGTGGGCCACGGCCTGGGCCGCCGGCTTCGCGTTCTTCCAGTCGGACTTCATGACGCGGCTCACCCATTCCTGGGCTTCCTGGGCAGGGATCACCCGATCCAGGGGGCCGTACAGCAGCCCCCGGGCCCCCAGGCGGGACAGGGACCACAGGAGTTGGGCCGGGGATTTTTTCGGATTCAGTTCCTTCAGGAGATGGCGTCCGAAAACGGTTTTGTCCTTCACGGAAAGGCGCTCCAGGTTGGCCAGGAGCATCCACATCTCCACGGATTCATGGGCCGGGATTTTGGTGGTCACGGATTTTTTCGGCCTAAGCATGGAGGAAAGCTCCTGGAGCACCTGACGTTGATGCCCGGCTGAAAGGCCACCAGCAACCCGCCGCCAGAGCACCCACCACTCCATGCGCACCTGGGGGTTTTTACCGAATGCCGGGCCTTTCTGGAACAAGGGCCACAAGGTCTTGATCCGGTGCTCGTCAATGGCCTCCCCAAACCCCGGCCGAAGACAGAAACCCGTGAGGTTCAGCCACCGGGCTTCGTGATCAGCCGAAAGCCTGCGGCCGTCCGTTACTTCCAGAAGATCCTCCCCTAACCTCCGGATAAGGCCCAGGGGCCACTTGCCCCGGGGAGTCTCCAGGACGTCGGCCAGGGCATTGGCCAGCCTTTCCGGGGCTACTACGGCAGAGTCCCCGGCCTTGTACACGCCCCGGATGAGTTCCCGGGCCTTGTGGACCGTCTCCTCCTCGAAAACCTGGTCATCCGCAACGTCCAGGGCCAGGTCCGCGTCCCGGAGCTGGAAGGAAAGACGCCACTGGTGATCCGTGTTCCTGGACCGGCACCACAGGGCCAGGGTGCCCAATTCCGTGTAATGGGCCTCCAGGTTCACGGGAATGGCGGTCTGCCCGGCCTTTTTCCCGAACTGAATCACTGTGCGGATGGGGGGCAACAGGGTCAGAGTGTCATCGATGTCGATGATGTCGCCGCTCCTGTCCCCGGAACGGAAGGAAGAGGAATATACGGTGAAACTTACGGGCTGGTTGGCCAGGACCGTGAACTCCCGGTCTTCCAGGGGAATCCGGCTGCCCTCCTCCACCCCGCGTTCCATGAGGCAGATGGCTTTTTCCGGTTTTCCTCCGGCCTCGGGGCCGCCCAGGGCCAGGTAGTAGCCCCGGGCGCTGCCCGAGCCAACCCGGACGCCCTTGCCAGCCTTCACAAGTCCATAGTAGGCCGCGCCCCGGGAAACAGCGAGGTCCAGATCCGGGTTTTCCAGGACCCGGGGCTGGGCGTCGGCGTGAAACCAGTGCCGGATGCCCTCCCGGATGCGATTCTGGATGATGCCGGGCTTGAGGGCTCCTCCGTTGAAAAGGATGAGGTCCGGGTACGGCACTTCCCGCCCCAGGAACTCCTTCACGTCCGCCGCATGGCGTTCCAGGAACCGGCAGATGTGGCGGTTGATGACCGCGTCCTGGGCATAGGGCAGACCGAATTCCGTGATCCCCGCCTTCTGGGCCGCAGGGCCGGGGTCCGAGGCCTCCACCAGGGGGAAAAACCCCTCCAGGATGGCGGTTTCGATCTCCTCCCGGTCGAGGACAGCCGAAAGGGTTCCGGCAATGAGCCGTCCGCCCTCGCCCATGAGGGTCACGGTGTACGAGTCCGCCTGGCCCGAAAGGATGGTTTCCTTGGCCATGCGGCACTGATGGCACAGGGCTTGCCAGCGGTTGGCGTTCAAGGAAAAAGTCTGGCCCTTCTTCATGCGGGCCTCGGTTTGCCGGGCCAGGGCCAAGTCGATGTTGTCGCCGCCAAGAATCAGGTGGTCGCCCACGGCGATGCGCTCAAACCGGGGATGCCCGTCCACGTCCCGTAGGGTGATGAGGGTGAAGTCGCTGGTTCCGCCCCCCACGTCCACAGCCAGAATGAGTTCGCCGGGGGACACATGGCGGTCCCAGTCGTTTTCGTGGAACACGAGCCAGGAGTAGAAGGCGGCCAGGGGTTCTTCCAGGAGGGTGATCTCCGGGATGCCGGCCACGCGCGCGGCCTCCACAGTGAAGTCCCGGGCCACCTGGTCAAAGGACGCGGGAACCGTGATGATGACATTCTGGTTTTCCAAAAACAGGTCTTCGTCTTCCCCCTGGAAATGGTTCCACGCAGCCCGCAGGTGGGCGAGATAGGCAGCCGTAGCCGCCACGGGGGAAAGCTTGTCCACGCCCTGGTCAGCCGCCCACGGCAGGATGGGTGCCGTTCTGTCCACCTGGGAATGACAGAGCCAGCTCTTGGCCGAGGCCACCAAACGCCCGGGCACCCGGGAACCCTGTTCCCGGGCCAGGATCCCCGCCACCGTGGCCGGCTCCAGGTCCCAGGGAAGAGCCAGTTCAGCCCGGTTCACATCGTACTTGCCCGGGAGGTACAAAAAGGAGGGGAGCACATTGGACTGGCCCACTTCGCCGCCGCCCACCAATTGGGGGACAGGCAGGACGTGGATCCGGTTCTTGCCACTATCCTTTTCCAAATCCACCCAGGACAGGGCTGAGTTGGTGGTGCCGAGATCAATCCCGATGAGGAACCGGCGTTCACGAAGCTCCAAGGTCGTCCCTCTCCCGCACGGAAAATTCCAGCTTCCACTTCTTGTCCGACTTTTCGGACACGCACCAGAGTTCCAGAGTGCCCACCTCCGTGGCCTGGACTTCCAGGGTCACGGGCATCACCTCGCCCGCCTCACCGTCCAGCATGGTCATCAAAGTGTCCACGGGCTCGATTTCCTTTTCCCAGTCATCCACCACGTTTCCTGCTTTGTCATCCTTGCGCTGGGTGGAGGCCAGGAGTTCGAACCGGACATCCTCCCCCACCACCAGGCCAAACCGGGCCTCGGAAAGGGAACTCCCGGTGCCCTCTTCCATGCCGAAAGGGGCGACGCACAGGGCCCGCACCGGCGCGGACATGCCCGGCACGGCAGGCATGGAAGCTTCCACACCGATGTAGTACGCCCGGTTCAGCCCGCCCCGGATACGCACGGCAGCCCCCCGCCGGGCCAGTCCGTAATAGGCCGCTCCCGTGGCCACGGAGAGGTCGTACTGGGCACCGGAAAGCTCCCGCACACCGCCATCGTCCCACGAGTCCAGCACGGCCTTCACCCGGTCCCGAAAGGCCGGAGCCTTCATCACGCCGCCGTTGAAAAGAATGGCCGTGGGCACCCCGTTGCCGAATTTCGCAAGAAATGAGGCCAGGTGACAGGTTACCGAGGGGTCGGATTCATAAATCAGACCCAATTCCCGCATGCCCATGCGATTGCTCTGGACGGGCCGGGCGCCTTTTTCGCAAAACGGCAAAAACCCGTCCGAAAGGGTCTTTTGGATTTCCTCCCGGGTCAATTCGGTTTTGATGGTGCCCGCGATGAGCCCGGAACCCCGGCCCAGGACCGTGATGGGTGCGGACTCCACATCCTCTCCGGACAAAAGTTTTTCCTTGGCGTTCCGGCAACTCTGCCACAGGCCGCGCATCTGCCAGGCATCGAGCTTTTTTCCCTGGGACGACAGCTTGGCCGCCACCACATGGGCCAGGGTAAGATCCATGTTGTCCCCGCCCACCAGGAGGTGTTCGCCCACGGCCACACGCTCCAGGGCCAGGTCGCCCTCCTCCTGGCTCACCTGGATGAGGGAAAAGTCGCTGGTGCCGCCGCCCACATCGCACACCAGGACCAGATCCCCTACGTCCACCTGCTCCCGCCAATTGTCCCGGGACTGCCAAATCCAGGAGTAGAAGGCCGCCTGGGGCTCCTCCAGGAGGGTCACCCTTTCCATGCCCGCCATCTGGGCCGCCCGGACCGTGAGTTCCCGGGCCACGGCGTCAAAAGACGCGGGTACGGTGAGGTGGATTTCCTGGTTCTCCAGAAGCGCTTCTTCCCCTTGTGCCGCCATCTCGTGGTTCCAGGCGCTCCGTATGTGGGAAAGCACGGCCGCCGAGGCTTCCACGGGAGAGAGCTTCCCTTGGGGAGGCTCCTCCGCACCCCATGGCAGGGTTTTTTCGTTCCGGTCCACTCGATGGTTGGCCAGCCAGCTCTTGGCCGAGGAGATGAGACGGTGGGGAATTTCCGCGCCTCGGTCCCGGGCGAAAGCACCCACGGCCCGGCTGGAATCCGGGTCCCAGGGAAGCGCGAGTCCTCCCTCGGGCACATCGTGAGGCCCGGGAAGAAGCACAAAAGAAGGTAGGGTTGCGGACTTGTCCACGGTTCCGGGCGCGATCAATTGAGGAATCTCAAACACCCGGATGGCGGGATGCTCGCCCTTTTCTGCGGACGATTCGGTCCAGGCAACCACGCTGTTGGTGGTGCCCAGGTCAATGCCGACGACGTACTTGGAATCAGCCAAGGCGGATTTCCTCAAACTTTCCGGTTCCTAAAGGATTTCAACTTCAGCCGGGGAAATGATCCGGGGATCTCCGGCACCGCTCACGGTGGGCAGATCAAATTTGCCTGCCTTCCAACCGTGGTGGCGCAGCACACCCTCAAAAGGCGGATCGCCTGTGACGCGCCCCGAAAGCTTTACCGCTGCTGGGTCGAAGCCCGGGGGCACGGTCACCGTGTCGCCCTCGGCGGCATCCATCACAGCCCGGGGCTTCAAGTGCTTTTCCACGATTTTCTTGCAGGCATCCTGGACACCCCGCACGGCCGCGCCGATCTGGGCATCGTCGTATTGGGCGAGATCCTCGGAGAAAAAATCCATGAGCCGGCCTTCGCGCTGAAGCATGGAGAAAAGGAGAAGGGAGCGTTTTTGATCCTCCAGGGCCTTTTCCCGCTGGGCAGCAGCCAATCGCTCCTTTTCCTCCGTGCTTTTGGCGACAGCCTTGGCCGCAGATTTTTTGTTCGTCACCACCTGCCCGGTTTGCTTGCCCTGAAGCACTCCCTTACGGAGGCTCCCCCGGAGGATGCCCCACAAAAGGACCGCGAACAGGAAAACCATCAAGAGCAAAGCAGCGCTCAGGTACAGCCGGAAATCCTGCATGAGTTCCATGAGGTTCTGGAGGAAGTTTATTTCCAGGCCCCGGGTGGCCACCAATTGGTCATTGATATGATCCACCAGTTCTGCGGTCTTCCAAATCACGGTGAGGTAGAAGGCCGTGCAGAACACGGTCATCCACAAAAGAATCCACCAGAAGGATCGCCGGATGTGGCGGTCAAGCCATTCCATGGGCACCCCCAATCAGCTAAAGCAAAGGTTGAGGTTTTCCGCCTTCCTGCCTCCCGGAAAAGCCCGGGCCATAACAGATCATATTACGGAGCGCACGAAACAGGTGTCAACCGCCATTCTCCCTGGACCCGAATTCGTTGCCCGGCAAGGTAACCCCGGGATGTCGAACCGTCAACCCGGGATGCCTTGCGGGACATCTCCCCATCTGGTAGAAGCCCCGTGAGTGAAAATCTTCCGACAGGAGCGGAAAGGCGCACCCTCATCGTGGAGAAGCAACCCATCATCCTGGCCTCGGCCTCGCCCCGGAGGCGGGATCTGCTGACTCAGGCCGGCGTTTCCTTTGTGGTGTGGGTGCCGGACGTGGACGAGGAACTGAACCCCGGCACGCCGCCTATGGAGGCCGCCCAGGTCCTGGCGGAACGAAAGGCCCGCCTCGCCGCCCGGGAGCACCCCGAATCCTGGGTCCTGGCTGCGGACACCCTGGTCTGGACCGAAGAGGAAATCCTGGGCAAACCCAGGGACCCTGGGGATGCCCGGCGTATGCTGACCCTGCTTTCCGGCCGAACGCACCGGGTGACTACCGGGTTCTGCCTTGGCCGGGAAAACGGCGGCCCCTGGATTGTTGATGCCGTGACCACCGAGGTGGCTTTCCGGGACCTTTCCCCCGGGGAGATCGAGTGGTACATTCAGACTGGGGAACCTTTTGACAAGGCCGGGGGCTACGGCATCCAGGGCCTGGGGGTTTTCCTGGTCCGGGAGATCCGCGGTTCCTACACCAACGTGGTGGGCCTGCCCGTGTGCGAGGTTCTGGAGCATCTGGCCAAGGCCGGAGTCATCGAGAGAACGGTGGGATGAGCCCTTCCGCCCCTGAAATCGAGGATCGCGTCCGGGATGTCCTGGACCGCATCGCCCGGGAAGCCGGCCGGGCCGGCCGGTCGCCGGACTCCGTTCGTCTGGTGGCGGTCTCCAAGACCGTGGAACCCGGCCGCATCTGCCGGGCTGCCGTAGCTGGTGCGGGCCTTTTCGGAGAGAATTATATCCAGGAGGCCCGGGACAAGATTGCCGAACTTTCCGATCTGGCCGTTTCCTGGCACTTCACCGGGCACCTCCAAACCAATAAGGTCCGTTACGCGGTGCGGCTCTTCGACCTCATCCACACCGTGGCCTCCCTGCGCCTAGCCGTGGAGATAGACCATCGCGCACGCCTGGAAAACAAGGTCCAGGACATCCTGGTCCAGGTGAACGTGAGCGGAGAGGAAGCCAAGGATGGAATCGCGCCGGAGGAGGCCGAAGCCCTGGTGAGGAAAATCGCGGATCTGGCCCACGTGAGGCTCCGGGGGCTCATGACCATGCCGCCTTACAACCACGCCCCTAAGGACTCCCGGCCCCATTTCGCGGCCCTGGCGGCCCTGGCTCGGTCCCTGGATGGCCTGAGTATCCCCGGGGTTCAAATGAACGAGCTTTCCATGGGCATGAGCCACGATTTTCCCGTGGCCATCCAGGAAGGGGCCACCCTGGTGAGGGTGGGCACGGCCCTTTTCGGTGAACGGAGTTGAAAAGGCCGTTGTTTCAAGTTTCCAGGCGGTCTCGGCGTCCAGCCTAAGGGCTTGAATAACCATCGGGAACCTTTTTTCTCCTTTCGCTCCATCCCCAGGGAGGCGCGGGAAAGCATCCTCACTCGACCATGTTCTTCAATGTCATCCAAATCGCGGTGGTGCTGCTTCTGTACCTGACCCGCGCCATTGTCGAGCCCGAGCTTTCCCTTTCCTCGTCCCTGTCGCTTTTGGCCGCCTGTTTCCTGATCTTCACCCTGGTCTGCAAGCTGTTCTTTTCCCGCCTGGACAAAAGCATCGCCATGGGCCGGGTTTCCAACCCCTTTGCCGCCCATGACCGGGCCGTGGCCCGCCAGCAGATCCTGGCCATCGTCCTTTCCGGACTGTACCTGTATGTCCTGGACCTCAAGTCCTGGCTCTCCCTGGTTTTCCCCCTGGGCGATGTCCCCACTCTGGGAGCCCTGGTCTTCATGGGGCTGTTCGTCATCCACCTCGCAGTGGTGTGGCGATTTGCCCATCAACCCTACCGGCACTTCCACCCCAGCCCGGTTTCCCGCACCATCTACGTGCGCTCCAACCTGCAACTCTCCCTGCCCATGCTCCTTCCCTGGCTGGGTATCTCCCTTGCCCTGGATCTGTTCTGGCTCCTGCCCTTCCCCCGGGCCCACCATTTCCTGGAAACCCTTTGGGGCCAAGCGGTTTTTCTCCTGGTCTTCCTGGTGCCTGTCATCATCTTCACCCCGGCTCTGGTGCCCCGTTTCTGGAACTGCCGGCCCCTGCCCCCTGGCCCGGTCCGGGAACGTATGGAGGCCATGACCCGTCGGGCCGACATTTCCTTCCGGGAAATCCTCCTGTGGCCCCTTTTCGGCGGCAACATGATCACCGCCGGAGTCATGGGGCTGGTGGCCCGCTTCCGGTACATCCTGGTTACCAACGGCCTGCTCCAGATGGCCACGCCTCAGGAACTGGACGCGGTCCTGGCCCATGAGATCGGCCATGTGAAGCGCAGGCATCTCCTCTGGTACGCCGTGTTCTTTTTCGGATTCTTCCTCCTCCTCATGGCACTCCTGCAGCCCTGGCCCTATTTTGCGTTCTGGGTGGGGATCTCGTTTCCAGGCGCTGGGTTCGCCAATGAATCCGGCCTGCTTTCCGTACTTTTTCTCATTGCCTCCTTTGTCCTCTATTTCCGCTATGTATTCGGCTACTTCATGCGGAACTTCGAGCGGGAGGCGGACCTTTACGTGTTCGAACTCCTGGACAACCCCGTACCCCTCATCACCTGCCTGCAAAAAATCTCCGCCATGAGCGGCCGTCCCCTGGAGGAAAAGAACTGGCATCATTTCGGCATAGGGGAACGGGTCGCTTATATGGAAAAAGCCCTGGCCGATCCTGAAGCCATCCTGGCCCACCGCCGGAAGCTTCGGAGGAGTATGGCCGCCTTTGCCCTTCTCGTGGCGATGCTGGCTTCCGGGGCTCTATACCTCTCCAAGGCACCCCTGGTTCCCCGGCACCTGCTCGCCATAACCAACGAAAAGGCTCGACAACTCCCGCCCTCCGAAACAGCGGCCGGATTCGCGGTGCTGGGCGATCTCCTCCTTTCCCTGGATCATCCCCGGGAAGCCGTGGAGGCCTACAAAAAGGCCCTTAAAGTCATGTCCTCTTTTCCGGAGGTGGAAAACAACCTGGCCTGGACCCTGGTCACCACCCAGGATCCGGAACTGGCAGACCCCGTCAGGGCCCTGACTCTGGCTGAAAACGCCGCACGCATGGCCCCCATGCCCCACATCCTGGACACCCTGGCCGAGGCCCAATACGCCAACGGGCTATATGCCAAAGCTGTGGAATCCGGAAAAATGGCTCTGGAAACCGCCCGCCGCATGGGGGATAGGTTCATGATTCCCTACTACCGGGAACAGATGGAAAAATTCCAAAAGGCCCGGGATGGGGAAGATTAGGATGAAGCTCCCGCCGGAAGATTCCCCGCTGGGGCTCTGGACTTCGTGCGGGTGAAAAGGTCGCCCCCCCCTGGTCCCGCATCGTCTTGAACCGGCCGGACTGGGGCATGGAAACGCGCCTGGAGGTGCCGGGCCTCTGATTCTTGCCGGTCCTCGCTGACACCTGCGCCCGCGTATGCTATAAAGTTGCTCGAACAGAGCAGGAAACCAGAAACCCCCATCTTTTTTAGGTATCCCCATGAGCGAAGCAGGCACTCTCCAAGAAAAACCGGGTCTGGATTTCATCCGGGCTAGAGTGAAACAGGACGTGGAAGAAGGAAAGAACAACGGCCGGGTCCACACTCGGTTTCCCCCGGAGCCCAACGGCTACCTCCACATCGGCCACGCCAAAAGCATCTGCCTGAATTTCGGCATAGGGGCGGAATTCAACGGGAAATGCAACCTCCGGTTCGACGACACCAACCCGGCCAAGGAAAGCCCGGAATTCGTCCGTTCCATCCAGGAGGACGTCCGGTGGCTGGGCTTCGACTGGGAAGACCGGATGTTCTTCGCCTCGGACTATTTCGAAAAGCTCGCGGACTTCGCCGGTGAACTCATCCAAAAGGGCCTTGCCTACGTGGACAGCCTCAGCGCGGACGAAATCCGTGAACACCGGGGCACCCTGACCGAACCAGGACGCGAAAGCCCCTTTCGGAACCGCACAAAGGAGGAAAACCTGGATCTTTTCCGGCGTATGCGGGCCGGGGAATTTCCCGACGGTGCCCACGTGCTTAGAGCCAAAATCGACATGGCATCCCCCAATCTCCTCATGCGGGACCCCACCCTGTACCGCATCCGGAGGATCCATCACCATCGCACCGGGGACAAGTGGTGCATCTACCCCATGTACGACTTCACCCACTGCCTCTCCGACGCCATGGAGGGAATCACCCACTCCGTCTGCACCCTGGAGTTCGAGAACAACCGCCCCCTGTACGACTGGGTCCTGGACAACGTGTCCGCACCCTGCCATCCCCAGCAGATCGAGTTCGCCCGCTTAAACCTCACCCGGACCGTGCTTTCCAAGCGCAAGCTCATCCGGTTGGTGGAGGGCGGATTTATGTCCGGTTGGGACGACCCGCGTATGCCCACCCTGGTGGGGATGCGCCGTCGGGGATACCCGCCCCGGTCCATCCGGACGTTCTGCGAACGCATCGGCATTGCCAAGCGCGACAGCACCGTGGACATGGCCCTGCTGGAGCACTGCGTGCGGGAGGATCTGAACGCATGGGCTCCCCGGATCATGGCCGTGCAGGACCCCATTAAAGTCACCATCACCAACTGGCCCCAGGGCAAGGTGGACAACCTGGAATGCCCGTTCATGCCCAATGACCCGTCTGCCGGGTCCCGGATCGTGCCCTTTTCCGGCGAGCTTTTTATCGAACGGGAAGACTTCATGGAAGACCCTCCCAAGAAATTTTTCCGCCTGGCCCCGGGCCGGGAGGTTCGCCTGCGGTATGCCTATTTCATCCGCTGTGAGGAAGTGGTCAAGGACCCGGGAACCAACGAGATCACGGAAATCCTCTGCACCTACGATCCGGAAACCCGGGGGGGAGATGCGCCGGACGGCCGCAAGGTCAAGGCAACTCTCCACTGGGTTTCCGCAGCCCATGCCCTTCCGGCCGAGGTGCGGCTCTACGATTCTCTGCTCACGGAATCCGGCCCTGATGAGCCCGAGGATTTCACCGAACGCCTGAACCCGGATTCGCTCAAGGTGCTCACGAACTGCCGGGTGGAACCCAGCCTCAAGGATTGCCAGCCCGAAAGCTTGTGCCAGTTCGAGCGCCTGGGCTACTACTGCGCGGATCGTATGGACCACGAGCCCGGCGCGCGCCTGGTCTTCAACCGAACGGTATCCCTGAGGGACACCTGGGCCAAGATTCAGAAAAAGGGGGAGTAAGGGAACGCCGGGAGGAATCCGCAGAATAAAAAGGGCCCGCCATCCTCATGGACGGCGGGCCCTTTTTATTCTGTTGCTGGCTTTGACTATTTTCCCTTGAACCGGGGTGCCCGTTTTTCCATGAATGCGCCCACGGCCTCCAGAAGATCCTCGGACGGCAGGGCAGCGGCGTTCTTCTGGGCCACGTGGGCAAGGCCGGGATACACGCCATTGTCCCGGGAAAAATTCATAACGTCCTTGATCCCGGCCAGGGTAAGGGGCGGAAGCGCGGCAAGCTGATCAGCCAGGGTTTCCGCCTCGGCCAGAAGCGCCGCCTGGTCCTTGCACAGGGTGGTGATGAACCCCATCTCCAGGGCCTCACGGGCGGTGAAGTCCCGGCCGGTCAGGGCCAGTTCCCGGGCCCGGCCCTGGCCCACGAGAAAGGGCAGGCGCTGGAGGGTCCCTAGGTCCGCCACGATGGCGAGGCGCGTTTCCCGGACGCTGAATACCGCGTCCTCGGAGGCGATACGGATGTCACAGGCGCTGCAGAGGTCCATGCCGCCGCCGATGCAGTGGCTGTGAATGGCGGCCACCACCGGCTTGGGGCATTGCTCCACCACGTTCATGCTTTCCTGGAGCTTGACGATTTCTCGGCGCATGTACTCCCTGGCGTCCGCACCCGCCCCGCCCGAAAGAAGCGCCCCGGCCCAGGCGAGATCCAGACCGGCGGTGAAGCTCTTGCCTTCCCCACGGATGACCACCACCCGTACTTCGGGGTCATCGCCCAGTTTGCGGATGTGGTGCGTCAGGCCCGTGAAAAAATCGCCGTCCATCACGTTGCGCCTGTCCGGGCGGTTCAGCACCAGCCAGGCCACGTGATCCTTCTTGTCGATGCGGAAAATCCCGTCCTCGCTCATGGCATCCTCTCCGGGTTTCAGGTTGCGGCGACCCGTTTCACCGTCTCCTCGGCCTGGGCCATGATCCGCTGGAACAGCTCGGCCACGCTGGGGATGTCGTGGGCGAGACCGATGCCCTGGCCCAGGGCAATGATGCCCGCATTGACGTCACCCTGATCGTACATCAGTTTGGCGTTCTCGCCTTTGATCACGTCGTAGACTTCCGTGAATTCCGCATGGCAGGCCTCCAGCTCGGCGCACTTCTTGGCCGCATCGTTGATCCACACCCGGTGGGTGGCGTTTAAGGACCGCATGATGAGCATGGTGTCCAGCTCAGAGGCATTTATAATGGCCTTTTTCAGATTGTCGTGAATGGGGCATTCCTTGGTGACAAGAAGCCGGGTCCCCAGGATGGCGGCCTCGGCCCCCAGGGCCATGACCGCCACCAGCCCCCGGCCGTCCGAAACCCCGCCGCCGCCGATGACCGGGATCTTCACCGCATCCACCACCGAGGGAACCAGGACCAGGGTGCCGATGTCCAGCTTGCCCGTGGCACCGCCGTTCTCATAGCCCACCACGGTGATGATGTCCGCGCCCATGGCCTGGACCTTCAGGGCGTAACGAACGCCCACGCATTTGTGGATCCAGGTCATGCCCGCGTCCTTGAATCGGTTGCACAACTCCTCAGGCGCGCTGTGGCCGCTGGTTTCGACGATCTTCACGCCTTTTTCCACCATGACATCCACATAAATGTTGTTGTCAATGGCGCGCATGGCGGGGAACAGGTTGATGTTCACCGCAAAGGGCTTTTTGGTCGCCGCCTGGATGCGGTCGATGGCGGTGGCAAACTCCTCCCGGGACGGATACATGGCCGATGCCAGGATTCCCAAGCCTCCGGCCTCGGATACCGCGGCCACGAATTCGGCGCTGGAAATCCACATCATGGTTCCGCCGATCAAGGGATACTGAATCCCCAGCTTTTCGGTCACTTTGGTCCTGAACATGGGTTCCTCCCGAAGTTAGAATTTTGTCCGTTATGAACGGCAAGGCTCCAAAATCCCCGATTCGACGTCCAAAGTCAATCCTCGGGCCATGTCCTGCGCGGATTCCGGATGACGGGGGTTTAGCAAGGGGGGAATTCGCCAGCTTTTTTTGCCAGGTCGTAGAGATGGGCCAAGTGGTGGGTGGGTCCGTGGCCGTGGCCCAGGGCCAGGCCGCTCTCGATGGCCCGGGTCACGAACTTCTTGGCCAGGGCCACAGCCTCGGGAACATCCAGGCCGCGGGCCAGGCCTGCTGTGATGGCCGAGGCAAAGGTGCAGCCTGTTCCATGGGTGTGGGGGGTCTCAATGCGCACCCCGGGAAACTGGATGAACGAGTTTCCGTCAAACAGGATATCCCGGGGGGCCTGGGCCAAGTGGCCGCCCTTGACCACCACGAAACGCGGTCCCAGGGCCTGAATGGCCCGGGCGGCCCGTTCCATGTCCTGGGAGTTTTCCACAGGAAACCCGGCCAGGGCTTGAGCCTCGTGGAGATTGGGGGTTACCACAAGGGCCAGGGGGAGAAGATGCCGGACCAGGGCTTCCCGGGCGCTGTCCGAAAGCAGGGGATCCCCGCTTTTGGCCACCATGACCGGGTCCACCACCAGCCGGGTGAATCCGTGTTCGCGGACTGCGCCCGCCACGGCCTCCACGATTTCCGGGGAGGACAACATGCCGGTCTTCACGGCGTCCACGCCGATGTCTTCAGCCACGGCGTTGATCTGGAGGACCACGAAATCCGGGGAGACATCCAGGACTCCCAGGACGCCCACCGTGTTCTGGGCCGTGAGCGCGGTGATGGCGCTCATGCCGTACACCCCCAGGGCGGCGAAGGTCTTCAGGTCCGCCTGGATTCCCGCGCCGCCGCCGGAATCGGAACCCGCGATGGTGAGGGCCCGGGGAATGGGGGATGCCTGGCTGGCGGTGGAGGTCATGGCGTATCTCCCATTGGAAGCTTGGGACGGAAATGATCCCAGCCGCAGGAGGCACCGGACCTCATGGTTTTCCCGTGTTCATCCAATACCAGGACCCCCTGGCCGGGTTCGAGAATTTCCCCGATCTCCGTTGCCCTCGCCATTCCGTCACCGTTCAAAAGCCTGATGGCCATTTCCACCTGTTCCGGGGGTACCGTGAAAAGCAATTCATAATCTTCTCCCCCGGAAAGGGACCAGTCCAGGAGGTCCTTTCCCAAAGCATCGGCAGCCTCTCGTGACTGGGGAGAAACCGGAACACGGTCCGCGTGGACCCGGGCGGAAACCCCCGAGCTTTCGCAAAGGTGGGAAAGGTCCGCCAGCAGGCCATCGCTCACGTCCAGGGCAGCGGTCACCCCGCCCCAGGCGCCTATCGCCCTGCCCTCCCCAATGCGTGGCTCGGGGTCCTGGTGGGCGGCCACAAGCCTTTCCCGAATCCCGGCGGGCACGGTTGCCGATGGATGATCCAACAGAGCCAGTCCGGCAGCCGAATCGCCCAACGATCCGGTGACCAGGATCCGGTCTCCGGGCCGGGCACCCGAGCGCAGCAGGGCCCGGCCCGATTCCACCTTGCCCAGAAGAAAAATATCCACCACAACCCGGTCCGGGTGGCGGGACACGTTTCCACCGGCCAGGGCGAACCCGAACCGCTCCGCCGCCTCACCAAGCCCCTGGTACAGGCCGTCAGCCCATGCGACGGGCAGGTCCCCGGGTACGGCCAGGCTGACAAAAAGGTAGGCTGGCCATCCCCCCATGGCGGCCACATCGCTCAGGTTGACGGCGGCTGCCTTTCTCCCCAGGAGACGGGCCGAGGTCCGGTCCCGGATAAAGTGAACCCCTTCCACCAGCATGTCGCAGGTGGCCAGGAGGTCTTCCTCCCCACCCATACGGATCACGGCGGCATCGTCTCCCACAGGCACCACCAGCCCGGGAGCGGCAAGGGGCATGCTCCTGCACAGGCGCTCGATCAATCTGAATTCTCCGGCCTCTCCCACGTTCACGGGATCACACCCTCCGGATCATGGCGATTTCGTCGCAATCGGGAAACTTGACGCAGTTGAGGCAGTCCGCCCAAATTTTTTGGGGCAGATCCCCCTTGTCCACCTCGGTGAATCCCATGCGCCGGAAAAAGTCCGGCACGTAGGTCAGGGCAAAAATCTTCTTGATCCCGTACAGGCTCGCTTCTCCCAGGGCCCAGTCCATGAGGAGCCGGCCGATGCCCTGGCCCCCGTGGCCCTGCTCCACGGCCAGAGAACGGACCTCAGCCATGTCCTCCCAGCAAATCTGAAGGGCGCAACAGCCCACCAATCGGCCCTCCACGGGATCCTCGTACACCGCGTAATCCCTCAGGTGGTCGTAGAGGGCGCTCAGGGGGCGGGGAAGAAGTTTTCCCTCCACCGCAAAATCCTGGAGCAGCCGATGGATGGGCCGGACGTCATGAACGGTCGCCTTGCGTATCATGGATTCCCGGACGGCCCTGCCGTCCCCTCCTTTTCTTGATTGAACTCCAGGCTATTTCCCAAGGAATCCCTTTTGCCTGGAAGCGAAGGAAAACACAAGGGGGCGGTCAGGCAGCCTTCTTTTCCAGGGCAAGAACCCCGTTGGGATCAGGCTTCCCGGTTACCGGATTGATCTTCCGGTATTCCGTACCCGTGGGCTGGGAGAAATCACCGTGGGACCGGTTTTTCAGGACGGATTCCATGAACCGGAGCCAGATGGGTAGCGCGGCCCGGGCTCCGGTTTCCTTTGGCCCAAGAGAGGCACCGTCGTCCCGGCCCACCCACACGCCCACCACCATCCGGGGGGTGAATCCCACAAACCATGCGTCCCGGCAATCGTTGGTGGTCCCGGTCTTTCCCCCCAGGGGGACACCCAGGGTCCTGGCTTGGCGTCCCGTGCCTTCCCGGACCACCGCCTTGAGCATATCCACCATCACGGCGGCGGTCTTCTCGTCCAACACGGCCCGCCTTTCCGGCCGGGCGCGATAGACAACCCCGCCCGTGCGGTCCGAAACCTCCAGAACGCTGTGGGGCCGGACCCATCGCCCCTGGCCCGGGAAAACCGCATAGGCCCCCGTAAGATCCTCCAGGGTGACTTCCGAGGAGCCTAAAGCCAACGAGAGGTTGGGAGCCAGGGTCGACCGGATGCCCATCTCCCGGGCCAGCCGGACGATCTCCGAAGGAGAAACGCGAAGGGCCAGACGCACGGCCGGGACGTTACGGGAATCCACCAAGGCCCGGCGGAGGCAGATTTCCCCCTCCCAGGCGCCGTCGTAATTCGCCGGCGACCAGTCGGAATGGTCGGGACCCCCTGGAAACACCATAGGGGCATCCAGAACCAGGGAGTCCTGGCCCAGCCCCCCCCGGATAGCCAGGGCGTAGACCAGGGGCTTGAACGCGGAACCCGGCTGGCGGCGGGCCTGGGTGGCGCGGTCAAAGGGGGTTTTGGAATGGTCATCCCCTCCCACCAGAGCCTGGACCTGCCCCGTGGCCACATCCAGGCAGACCAGGGCCGCCTGCACCTGCTCCGGTTCCCCGCCCCGGGCCTCCACCCGTTCCCGGACCTGGCCCAGGCCCTGGTCCACAGCCTCCAGGGCCATCTGCTGGAGATCCCACCACAGGCTTGTGCGCACGGTCAAACCACCCTGGTACAGGGCTGATGCCCCCAGTTCCGGCAGGAGGGTCTGACGGACCTGTTCCACGAAATAACCCGCCTTGGGCCCCGAACCCGATCCAACGGCCGTTTTTACAGGTTCAGCCACGGCCTTTTCATATTCTTCCCGGCTGATCCAGTCCAGGCCGAACATCTGGGAGAGGACGACGTCGCGCCTTTTTTTTGCCCGGTCGGGGCTCACCAGAGGAGAATACCTGGAGGGGCTCTTGGGCATGCCCGCAATGAGGGCGCATTCGGCCAGGCTCAAGTCCCCCAGGGACTTGCCGAAAAAGGTCCTCGCGGCCATGGAGGCCCCGTAAGCGCCGCTTCCGTAGTAGATGAGATTCAGGTAGCGCTCCAGGATCTCGTCCTTGGTATAGCGCCTCTCCAACTGGAGCGCCAGCATGGCCTCCCGGAGCTTGCGGGTCAGGGTCTTGTCCGGGCTCAGGAACAGATTTTTGGCCAATTGCTGGGTGATGGTGCTGGCCCCCTCCACGTAGTTCATGGCCAGAAGGTTGTGCGCCACGGCCCGGGCCAGGCCTTTGATGTCCACACCCCAGTGGGAATAGAAATGCTGGTCCTCCGTGGCCTGGACCGCGAGTTTCAGATTTGGGGGAATCCGGTCCAGAGCCGTGGGGGAGCGCCTCTGGGTGTACCACTCGTCCAGAACCACCCCATCGGCGGAAAGGACCCGGGTCACGGATGGGGGAGCGGTTCCATCCAGGATCTGAAGGGGCGGCAGATCACTGGTGATCCAGAAGACCAGGGCAGCCATACAGCCGGCCAGCATGCCCGCCACCCCGCCCATCAGAAGGAGGAGGATCAGGGAGCGGCCTCCCCGGGCCTTCTTTCCCTCTTTCCGTCCGGGTTTCAAGGTGCCCCCAGCCAGGCCAGGGCAAACAGTGCGAAGTTGCCCGATGCATGGATCATGATGGGCACCAGGAGATTTTTTTCCTTTTCGTACGCCAGGGCGAAGACCACGCCCCCCACCATCTGGGTGAAGGGGATCCGGGAGGCCCCCATGTGGGGCAACACGAAGAACACGATGGAAACCAGAAGGGCCGCCGGAATTCCCCAGCGCCGGAAATAGCCGTAAACTAGTCCCCGGAAAAAAAGCTCCTCCGCCAGAGGGGCGATGAAGGTCCCCACGAAAATAAACAGCGCCAATCCCAGGGTGGATTCGGGCAATCGGGAATGGAGCATACGAAGCGGCGCAAGCCCCAGGAGGTGCAGGACCAGGATGCCGATCCCGGCCACCAGGGCAAAAAACAGGCACCACAAGGCTCCGCGCTTGAACCCCGGCAGAAGGTTCACCCGGGCCAAACCAAAGGACGGAGCCCCATTTCCCAGGCACCAGGCCATGCCCATAACCCAGGCCGCCTGGGCCAGCCGGACAGTTCCCAGGGCGGTCATGTCCACGGCCACCGTGCCCCGGGGAATGAAAAAGGTCATCCCCTCCAGGGCCAGCACGCCGGACAGGCCGGCCCAGAAAATGGCCGGCCTCAGCGCCATTCCTGTGTCCAACCCAGGCTTTTCAAGGCCCGGTAGGCATACATCTGGACGTACCAGTCCCCCGAATCCCGAAGTATGCCCAAAAGGACTTCCCGGGCCCTGGGGTTTCCGCCATGCCCCATGGATTCCATGGCCTTGCAGCGCACATTGCGATGAGGGTCCCGGGCCAGGGCGGTCAAATCATCAAAGGCCCGGGCACATCGGGCCCCCCGGAGGGCTCGGGCCGTCCAGTAGCGTACCGCCGTGTTTTCATTGGTCAGAAGCGACTCGTAGGTGTCCAAGGAACAGATGTCCTTGCCCTCTTCCATGGTTTTCTTTATGCTGGCTGTGATGAGGATGGAGGAGTCCGAGGCCAGGAGGTCCGTTGCTTCCATTTCCGGGTGCGCTCCTCCCAGGGACCGGACCGGGACCAGGGCCAGGAGCCCAATGGCCATACAGACCGTTCCGGGGAGCCACCATCGCCAGGGCCCGCGAAAAAAACCAACGCCCTTTTCCAGGCCCGCGAAAAGCGTGAGGTATAAAAACAGGGGGAAACCGAAAACCAGGGTGTAATAGGTCAGGGTTCGGACTCCCTCCTGGTTATCGGTTTCTATGGAAAACTCTTCCAGGGCATCCTCCAGATGGGTTTTGAATTCCCTGGAGTCTTTTTCCAAAATCTTCCGTTTCCCATGGAAAAGGCCGAGCCCTTGGCCCGAGGGGCGCAGGAGGAGATCCGTGGGCACCCCTTCCGGCACGGGAAAATAATCCCGCATGGCAAGACCACGGGCCACGCCCCGGGGAAAATCCCTGGGAGAAAGTTCTTCCTCCCTGACGGTCTTGATGAGCTTCTGGTGCAGCGCCTTAAAGGATTCAGCCGGATAAAGGGTATAGTCGTAATAGAATTCGTTGAACGCGTTCCCAGCCGGATTGGAAAGGAGGAGGCTGTCCCGCAGATCCAGGAACAGGGTCCGGTCCAGGTGCAGAAGCCACCCCCCTGCCAGGATGACCACCGGGAGGAAAAAAGCCAGGGCCTCCTTCAGGGTTCTCCGGGCGTCCACTCTTTGGGAAAGGCACCAGGAAACCAGGAAGGCCGCCAGGGGAACCAGGAGCCCCAGGAGGGTTCCGGGCAGAGTGAATCCACGAGAATTCACGAATACCAGGAGGCTGGCCTCCAAGATCGCGGCCAGGGCCAGGGCCAGGTGAAAACCCAATCCCATTCTTTTGGCCAGCCAAGCCCAAAGGGAAAAGAGAATCCCCAGGCCGGTTCCCACGGTGAAGGAATAGAACAGCGCTCCCAGTACCGGAGTGGTCAGGCCATCAAGAAGTGGGAAGACCTTTGGGCCGGGCACGGTCACGTATCCGGCCGCATCCAGAGCCTTCATCCTGGTCAGGAGGGCTTGGTTGGACCACCAGATCCATCCCATAGCTACAATTTGACAGGCCGCCATACCCGCCAGGGTTGAAATCATAAGGCCCGTGGCGAATCCGCCTGACTTCTGCTTTTTGTTCCCCTCCTCCATGCCCTGCCTCGCCGTGATGACCATGCCAAAGGGATAAACCAGCCCTTGCAGAATAGCTCCCTTTTGCCCACGCTGCAAACAAAAGGGCCCGGCCCCCGTGGGGGAGCCGGGCCCGATTGGCTCAGAAAAGGAAGCGATTCAGCTCGCAGCTTCCTTTTTGACCTCCAGAGCGATCTTGAACAGCACCGTCAGGATAAAGATGCCCAGGGAATAAATTCCCACGGTGATGGCAAGCTCGTACACGCTGGGATAGTACTCGGTGACGTGGTCCAGCATGTTGGGAATGAATCCTGCAACCACAAGCCCCATGCCCTTTTCCAGCCATGTGGACAGAACAAGCGCCATGAGGGCGATGATGAGGATCTTCTCGTTGTTGCGGAACCTGGGGGGGATCAGCAGAATTAGGGAGAAGATCCCCAGGAGTACCGACGCCCACATGACCGGCACCAGGGCGTAGTGCCCCTCCAGACCCGCAAACAGGTAAATAAACGTATGTTTGTGGCCCGGAATATTGCTGTAGAAGGCGGTAAAAAGTTCCAGGGACAGGAAGAACAGGTTGGTGATCATGGCGTAGGTGATGATCTTGGCCAATGCGCGGATGGCCTTCTGCCCCGGGTCGAATCCAGTGAGACGCCTCAGGATGAACACGATGAGCAGAAGAATGGCCGGTCCGGCGCAAAAAGCGGACGCCAGGAACCGTGGAGCCATAATGGCCGTGAGCCAGAAATGCCGGCCCGCCAGACCTGAGTACAGAAAGGCCGTCACGGTGTGGATGGAAAAGGCCCAGGGAATGGAGAGATAGATGAGGGGCTTCACCCACTTTGGGGGAGGCATGCTCTTCCTCTCGCTCTGGAGAACCGTCCACCCGACAACGATGTTCAGCAGCATGTAGACGTTCAGCACAATCGCATCCCAGAACAGGATGGAGTTGGGCGTGGGATACAGAAAGAGATTGAGCAGCCGGGAGGGCTGGCCCAGGTCCACCAGGACGAACATCATGCAAGTGAAAACCGCAGCCACGGCCATGAATTCGCCCAGTATGGTGATCTTGCCGAACTCCTTGTAGTTGTGGAGATAATACGGCAGGACCAGCATGACACCCGAGGCGGCCACGCCCACCAGGTAGGTCAGCTGGGAGATGTAGATGCCCCAGCTGACATCCCGGGACATGCCGGTGACCCCCAGGCCCTGGAAATACTGGTACAGGTAGGCTCCGAAGCCTATCGCGATGAAAAACGAAAGGACCGCGAGCCAACCCCAGTATCTTTCACTTCCTTTCAATGCCTTTTCCAGCATAGCCACCTCACACTATATGATGTAGTAGATCTGGGGCTGTGTCCCCAGCTCGGGCTTGCGCCGAATGGTGAAATGCTTGCGCAGAGCCTTCGAAACCTCGGACTCGTGGTCATCAAGGTCGCCGAAGATCAGTTCGTTGTTCTTGCAGGCCTCCACGCAGGCGGGCATCTGCCCCTTGGCCAGCCTTTCGGCGCAGAAGTTGCATTTTTCCACCACGCCCTTGGTACGGCTGGGAAATTCGGGATTGGGAGGCGAGAAATTGCCCTCGGCGTCCTTAAGACTTGCCTGTTGCCTCGGGTCGAACCAATTGAAGCTCCGGGAGCCGTAGGGGCAGCCCGCCATGCAGAACCGGCAGCCGATGCAACGGTGATAATCCATCATCACGATGCCGTCGGGCCGCTGGAAAGTGGCCTGGGTCGGGCAGACCCGGACGCAGGGAGGATTCACGCATTGGTTGCAGAGAACCAGGAAAGGCTCCCTGGCGATCTCGGCCGGAAGGTGCTCGTTCTCCTGGCCGGGAAAGGTGTGCTTGTAGCCTTCTTCCCAAATCCACTTGATCTCGTGGAGATGGTTCTCATAATGGGGGATATTATGGGCCTTGTTGCAGGCCTCGATGGCGGCTTTCCGGGTTTCTCCCGTGAACTTGCCTACATCCACCGCCATGGCCCACCGCTTTGCCGTGAGGGCATTGTCGAAAGGCGCGGCACCCTTCGGCTTGACCCCCATGGCCAGGGCTTCGACCGAAGGCCGCACCGTCAGCCCGGCAGCCGTGACCCCCAGGATTTTCAGAAAGCTCCTCCTGGTGCTATCCATCACTTCATCTCCTTTGGCTGGAGGTGGCATTCCCAGCAGTACGGACTGACACCTGCGTAGTTGTGACAGGAGTCACAAAACTTTTCCTTGTTGGAATGACACTCCATGCAGGTGTTGGACAGGCTCATCTCGTAGCGGACGCCTGTAAAAGCGGGATACGCGCGGTTGCTGTTCCGGACCACCGAAGTTCTCCACTCGTTCAAGAGCTTCATGTGGTTGGCGCGCATGTACTCCGTATTTTCCACGCAAACAGGCTCGCTCATGGCGGCGATGGCTTCGGTCTGGATGTTGGGCTCCGGGGGAGGAGTGGCCTTGCCCATGTTGTAATAAAGGGGAAAGGTGAACACCAAAAAGAAGATGACGAGCCCGACGGTGACTTTGCCCAGATCGTAGATCTTCATCCTTCATCCTCCATTCCGGGAAGGTCCTCGCCACGCAAGTCCGTGGTGCGCTTCTTCTCGCCGTCAAGCACGAGAGCGTTGCCCACCAATTCATGCACGCCGGTCACGCCGACTCCCGGTACCCAGTAGTCCATGAGGGGCGGCAGGGCGGCCCGGTCGATGGCGCAAACGCAGGCCAACATGTTCACGCCGTGTTTCTCGTGGACATGCCGGACGGCGTTGGCCCGGGGCAGGCCCCCGCGGAACCTCAGTTCCAGGTTCTCGCCGGCGTTCAGCCCCGATCCGCTTCCGCAGCAGAAAGTCTGCTCCCGGATGGTGTTGGGCGGCATTTCGTAGAAGTGGTTGCAGGTCTTATTGATGATGTACCTGGGCTCTTCCAAGAGACCCATGCCCCGAGAGGGGTTGCAGGAGTCATGAAAGGTCAGCCGCAAGTGATCATTACGGCTCTTGTCCAGGTTGAGCTTGTTATGTTTGATCAGATCGGCCGTGAACTCCGTGATGTGCACCATCTTGTTGGACTTGGCGTTTTCGAACTTTGTGCCGGTGATGGGGTTCACGGGTTGTTCCAGGAAGTCGGACGGGCCGTTCATGGTGCTCATGTACTGGTGGATCACCCGCCACATGTGGCCGCACTCGCCGCCAAGGATCCATTTGACCCCAAGGCGCTTGGCCTCGGCGTACATCTTGGAGTTCAGGCGCTTCATCATCTCGTTGGACGTGAAGGATCCGAAGTTGCCGCCCTCGGAGGCATAGGTGCTCCAGGTGATGTCCAGGCCCATGCTCTCCAGGTAGTGGAAGAGGATGAGATACCCCATGGCCGTGTACGTACCCGGATCACCGAACACATCCCCGGAGGGCGTGATGAACAGAATTTCCGCGCCTTTCCGGTTGAAGTTCGGCTTCACCCGCACGCCCGTGACATCCTCGATCTCGTCCACGAAGAAGTCCAACATGTCCTTGAAGGCGTGGGGCTGGATGCCCAGGTGATTGCCCGTGCGGTAGCAGTTGGCCACCGGCGTGGCGATCCAGTCGATGTTCAGACCCAGGAGGTTCAAGAGCTCGCGGGCGATCATGGTGATCTCCGCAGTGTCGATTCCGTAGGGACAGAACACGCTGCACCGGCGGCATTCGGAGCACTGGAAGAAGTAGTACCACCATTCCTTGAGCACCGGCAGGGTGAGTTTGCGGGCACCCACCATTTTGCCCATGAGTTTGCCCGCCAGGGTATAGTCCTTGCGGTAGACCGAACGAAGGAGTTCGGCCCGGAGAACGGGCATGTTCTTGGGGTCGCCCGTGCCGATGAAGTAGTGGCACTTGTCCGCACAGGCTCCACACCGGACGCAGGTGTCCATGAAAATTTTCAGGGAACGGAAACGGTCCAGGCGGTCCCGGAGTCCGTCCACGATGATCTCCACCCAATTTTCAGGGAGGCCCCAGTCTTCCTCTTCCGGGTTCCATTTGTGGGGGTTGGGCATGCCCACGTACTCAACGGACTGGGGTTTCGCCGCGTAGCAGTACATCCCCTTCCGGATGACGGTGGGCGTGTCCATCCACCCGGTGGCCGGCGGATTGTGATCAATCCGTATCATCTCCTGGGATTTGGGGACTTCATCAGCCATGGTTACTCCTTCTCCGCGCTATCAGCGGCATCGGCGGGCATTTTATCCACGGGGAGCCCGGCTTCGATCATGCGGTCTCTGAACTCGTCTTCGTATTCCTCGTAGGTATGGAGATGAACCTCGGGGTTCCAAGGGTTCACATGATGAAACTCCCGGCTGTTGCCGCGCAGGTTCCGGGTGGGGCTCATGAAGATGCCGCCCAGATGCATGAGCTTGCTGAAAGGAAAGTACGCCAGCAGCACGCTCACCAGGAACAGGTGAATGAAAAAGAAGATGCCAATCCCTTCCGGCACGGACGGATGCAGGCTCGCCAAGCCCAGGGTCAGTTCCCGGATCGCTACGATGTCCACATGGACCACGTAGCGCATGATCAGGCCCGTTCCCGCGATGGAGAGGATCAGGAACAGGGGAAAGTAATCAGCAGGAAGACTGATGTAGCGCACGTTGGAAACGGCAAGGCGCCTGAAGAGGAGGTAGCCGGCCGCGCCAAAAAGCACGAACCCGGAAATAATGATCCCCGGAAGGCCGATCTGGAGAAATCCGTCCAGGGCGTCCAGCAGTTGAATAGGTGCCGGAATGGGCTCCAGAAAGAACCGCAGGTGCCGTATCACCACGGTGAGAAAGGCATAGTGGAAAGCCAGGGCGGCCACCCACAGCCAGAGTTCCCACCCGTAAGCGATCCTGGGCCCCTGGGAGTCGAGCTGCATCTTGGTATTCCGGAAAAGGGACCTGAAAGTCAGAATCTCCAGGGCCATGCGGCCCACGACATGCCATTTGCTGGAGGGATTCTCCAGCTTATCCGGCTTGATCCAGGGCAGACTCTTCTGCTGGCCGCAGGTTGTTGCAATGGAGAAGGGAACCGGGCTTTTGGCCCAGGAAAGCACCTTCCAGATGAAACCGAGGATGAACACGGCCAATGCAAGAAGGGGAATCACCACGCCGAACAAGGGGTGTAGGGCGGGTACAGCCCCGCCGATGGTGCCGACGACCAGCACGGCTCCCACGGCAATCAGGGATACGATAACCGATGTCAGAAAATTCATTGACGCTTACCTCGCTTCAGGTTTCGGTTTCCTCGCTTGCCCGGTTTTCGGCCTCTTGGCCGGATCCGGAGGCCTCCGGCAACTCACAGACCAAATTCGCCTTGGCCAGGGCGTTGTAAACGGCATTCTTGACTTCCGCCAGGCGTATCTCGGCAAGTTTGGCCTTGGACTCCGCGTAGAGATCAAACCCTGTCAGGGCCAGCCGGTCCACCCGGGAATCCAGTTCATACAGGTCCTGGTCCTTGAGCTTGGCCAGTTCCTTTCGGAGCTTTTCCCGGACGATGCCTTTCAGCTCGAAAAGAAAAGCCACCGCACGGGAAGGGGTAAAATCCTGGACCGCCCGGACCCGCATGAAGTCAGCCAAAAAATCAAGTTTTACTTCATGTTTGTCATGAAAAAGCCCGTCGAACGCTTCTTCCAGTCCCAGGCTAAGCTTGTGCCCCACCGGATTGGCAAAGGGGTCTTTCTGTTTTTTTAGAAACTGGGTGGCATCTATCGGATAGGTGGCAAGAGTGCGTTCCTTCCATTCCTTCAGAATGGCCGAACGATTCTCCTTGAGGAGTTCCGGGATATCCATTTCCACCCGTCCGCCGGAAGCATGGAACCGCACCGAAAACGTCTTCCCATCCGGGATGGGCGGGCAGCATCCTGTTTCCAAGCACAACTTGCTGATATAAAAGAAAATAGAATCCGTAATTTTCCGGAACTTATTACCGCGCGACCTTAGTCCGACACTTCCTGTCCTGTCAAGAAAAAAGAGGTTTCACTTGCATGGGCCGCTGCTATCAAAAGTAGAATGGCGCGAACGGAGGAGGTTCGGGCAAAGCTGCGAAAAAAGGAGCCATGGAGGGGATCGTGGGATTTGCCCATGAAGAACGGGAGAGTTGTATTCGCTCTGGGAATTCCTACGTGCCTTCGGCGCATTCCAGGTCCCTGGCCAGAGCCGCCGCGTGGAGGTGCCCCGCGATGTGGACCGGGCTTTTCTGGTAGATGGGATCCCAGGCCGAGGGGTCTGCGGAACAAAACTGCTGGGAGACAAGACCCATCAGCTCCCCCGCCTCGCCTGCAGGGGTTCCGGCAAGCTTTTCGGCTGCCTCCCAGGTGGCTCCGCAGGGAGCGCCCCGGAGAACCTGCACCTCGGCCACCTTGCCGTCCTTCAGGAAAACGCGGAACCTCGGTGCCCCGAACCGTTGTCCATACTCGCCCAAGGCAGCCTGCCCGGGAAGGGCACATCAGGTGGGGGGGCACAGGACACCCGGGACCTCCATCTTCTTTCCCGAGGCTACCATGGGCACCTTGTCTCTCTGGCACAGCCGGGCCAGGTCCAGGGAAAGGTCCGGATGGCGGAGGAAGTCCAGCACGAGATCGGCACGGATCTCCTGGGGAAAATAGGGGGACGTGTCGTCAAGGACTGGCGGCAGGGCTTGGTCCAGGCTGTGGACCGTCAAGTCGAAAGAGCCCTGGCCGTATGCTTTGAGCCCCCGGATCTTGGCTCTGGCAGAGCCTCCCTGCTCGAAAACCCAGATCCTCTGCATCAGTAGACCCCCAGGAACCGGGCCAGGAGCCGCACTCCGAACCCGGTGGCGAAACGGCCCACCTCTCCCCGGGGGGATTCCCCGTTGTAGGCGGTTCCAGCGATGTCCAGGTGGGCCCAGGGCAGGCCTTGGACGAACTCCTGGAGAAACGCCGCTCCGGTGACGGAACTGGCGTGTCCCCGGGGGTATTTGGCGATGTTCCGCAGGTCCGCCCGGTCGCTCTTCATGGCCTCAGTGTACTCGGGGTACAGGGGCAGCCGCCAAAGGCGCTCCCGGGTGGATTCCCCGGCCTCGTAAAGCTCCCCGGCCAGGGTGTCGTCATTGGAGAAAAGTCCGGCCGCCGCAGTTCCCAGGGCCACCAGGATGCCCCCTGTCAGGGTGGCGACATCCACCACGCGGGTGGGAGAGAACCGCCGGATGCCCCAAGCCAGGGCGTCAGCCAAAACCAGACGGCCCTCGGCGTCCGTGTTGCCTATCTCCACGCTCTTGCCCAAGCCGGACCGGTACACATCCCCGGGAAAGTAAGACCGGGCGTCCATGGCGTTGTGGGCCGCGACCACCACACCGGCCACGTTCACGGTCGGCCGGAGGATGGACAGGGCCCGCATGATGCCCAGGACCGTGGCCGCTCCGGCCATGTCCGTGCGCATGTCCTCGATGCTGCCCGAGGATTTCAGGTTCTGGCCCCCGGAATCAAAAGTGATGCCCTTGCCCACGAGGAGGATGCGTTCCTTGCGCCTGGGCGCGCCCAGGTATTGGGCCATGGCCAGGCGGGGGGGGTGGACCGAACCCTTGCCCACGGCGAAGAGGAGCCCCAGGCCCTCGTCGCGGATGCGGTCCTCGTCCAGCACCTCCACGGCCAGGGAGGGATCCTTTTGCCCCAGGGCCTCGGCCTCGGCGGCGAGCCTCTGGGGCGTCACCTCCTCAGCGTTTTCATTCACCAGATCCCGGGCGTACCAGACGCATTCGCAGAGGGTGGCCGCCTTTTCCAGTTTTTTCCGGGAGGATTCGGCGCCCACGACCTGGACTGTCTCCATTTGGGGCCCGGGCTCGCCCTTGTATCGTTCAAAGGAGTAGGCCCCCAGCCAGGCCCCTTCCACGCCAGCCACGTCCCCTCCCCCGCCGGCCTTTCCGGACAGATCCAGGCAGATCCCGGTGCGCTTGAGTTCCAGGGCCTTGCGAACTCCCGCCGCCGCTGCGCCAAGGATGGCCCGGGGTCCTGAATCGCTGCCCTGGCCCAGGCCGCAAAGGATGAGGGTCTCCCCGTCCTGGTAACGGACGGTGACTTCGGACCGGTCTCCCTGGAAATCCCGGATGTCTCCGGCTTCCTCCCGGGTCAGGAACCGGATTCGCGTTTCCATGCCGGGTTTTTTTGCCAGAATCAGCCGCATATTTCTTTCCCCCTCCCCAGGAAGCCCTGTTCCGTCCAAAGGCCGATCGGCAAATCGGTCTTCCCCAAAGGCGGGCTTCCGAAATCCTTGACGCCCCGGGGTTGCCTTGCGTACTAATGCCTCTGGTCACGGAATCGGACTGCCGGATTCCGGGACCAGACCCCTGCCATTTCCCATTCATCCCGAAAGCCGGAGGGAACCATGACCGAAGCCAGCCAGCAAGCCCTCGAATCCCTGCGCATCACCGCCAACATGCAATGGTACGTGGTGCCCCTCCTGGTTTTCGTGCTCTACGTGTACATCAACGAGGCGGAACGGGGCAACTGGAGCGCCGTGTTTTTGGGAATCGCCGCCTGGGGGGCGGAAACCATCTGGGAGATGTTCAATGCCCTGATCCTCCATTTCTCGAATTTCGCGCCCCTGTGGGCCACGCCCGGCGGCAACTCGGCGTTCATCATTTACGCAGGTCTGAACATCGAGATCACCTTCTTCTTTGCCGCAGCAGCCCCCATGGTCATCAAGGCCCTGCCCAGGGACCCGGGCCTGAAAATCGGGGGCCTGCCCAACCGGGTCCTCATCCCCGTGGGCTTCGGCGTCCTGGCCGTTTTCGTGGAAATCCTGCTCAACCAGGCCGGACTCCTGGTCTGGTCTTACGATTGGTGGAAATGGCCCCACGTGTGGCTCATCCTGGTGGTATACTGCCTGCCCTGGTACGCCCTGGCCTGGTGCCACGACCATCTGGCCATGAAAACCAAAGCCCGGGCCGCTCTGGCGCTCCCGGCGGCAGCGGTCTTCCTGCACCTGGTTTTCGCCACCTGGCTGGGCTGGATATGATCAGAACCCATCTCAAAAATCCTTTTCATCGCGAGGTGGAGCGGAAAGCCCGAGGGCAAGGAAGCAGACGAGAAAGGACCGGAAACGTGGCAGAGCCACGTCGAGGACCTTTTTTGGCCGATGACGCCGACATCGGGATTTGCAACCCACCGCAGCAGAGAAGGATTTTTGTGACAGGTTATCGGCACCCCATGGTCCGGGCCTGCGCCTGGGCCTTCCTGGCCGGGGCCGGAGTCATCGGGCCCCTGGACTATTTCCATGCCGCCACAGGGGTGGAGGACTATCTCCGGAAGATACCCTTCACCCTTTCCCACGCCTGGCCCATACACGTGCCCTTTCAAATGGGGTTGATCGGGGTGATCCTGGTGCTTTTCTGGACCGTCTTCCATGGCCGGGTCTTGATTCCGGTCCTGGGCGCCGAGGGCCGGCGCCTGGCCTCCCTGCCGGCTGTTGTCCTATCCGTGGCCGGAATCACCGGCGGATACCTGGCGGCCTGGATTCTTTTGGACAGCCCCCATTATTCCTCGTGGTGCGTCCTGTTGTTCTCCCTTTCCCTCCTATCCGTTATCCTTGCAGGCTCTCCGCACCAGACGGCGGCCTTTGTCCTGGTGGCCCTGATCGGGATCTGGGCCGAGTGGCTCCTCCTGTCCCCGGGCATCGGTTATTACCGGTTCGCCCGGCCAGACTGGTTTGGCCGCTCCTCCTCCTGGCTATTGCCAACCTACGGATGGGTGGGGCTCTTCATCCATGAGCTTTCCCGCAAGGCCCTGGGGGGATCCCTCTCCCAGCAAGGCGCGGCTTCCTGATTCAACAGGGCGCGGGACCAGATCCGAAGCTCATCTCTCGTCCCCCAAAAGTCGGGCGGAGAGCTTTTCCACTGCGTACTCCATGAGGGGCTTCAAGTTCAGGATGTCCTCGGAGTTGTAGGCGATGAGGGTTTTCAGAGCTTTGCCGTCCCCGGCCTGGTGCGCCCTCCAGAGGCGGATTGCGTCCAGGCCGGAAAGGCCTTCCACAGATTCGGGCCGGGCGATGGAAAGCTTCTTTTCGATGAGCTTGAGGCCCCCGTTGAGGCCGAGTTGCAGGAGGACCCACCTCAGGTCCACGTGGATGGGGGGAAGGTGGATGTGGGGGAAATGGTTCCGGATGATGGGCAGGTCAAAGAGGCTGCCGTTGAAGGTCACCACCAGATCGTAGCCGGCCGCAGCCGCCTCGAAATCCTGGAGGTTCTCCCCGGACACGAAGGTCAGTACTTGGCTTCCGTCATAAAGCCCGATGACCGTGATCTCGTCATATCCGGGCCCCGGGCAGGTTTCGATGTCCAGATACGCAACCCGGCGGGAAAAGGCGGGGAAAACCCTCCACATGTGTCCACCGGGGAGCCAGCCGGAAAAAAACTCCGGATCCCCTTTCCGCCGCATGCACTCTTCCAGCCTTTCTCGGGCTTCACCATCCAGGCGAGGCCCGAGGACCGGCCCCGGGCAATCCAGAAAATCACGCCAAGTCCGGATTCCGCGCGTCCACAACCGGCGCTCCCTCTTGAGGCCCACCCCGGAAAGATGGAGAAAGGTGCGTTCCAGCAAAAGAGAGCCCGGATTTTCAGGCGGATTGGCGGAGGAGTTGTCCTGAATCAGTTCATTTCATCCCAACGGTCCTCGGCCCGGCGGAGCATCACGGCGAGTTCAGGTGCCTCAGCCTCAATCCTGACAGCCGTTTCCTTCCAGGTTTCCGTGACCGAGTGGTAACCCAGCTTTTTCAGCAGGACCTCCACCCGAAAAAACAGTTCATCGCGGTTCATGTCGTCAAAGTCCATGTCCATGTCCTTGTCCATGGTCAAGCCTCCTTTTGGCAGGGTTTTCAGGTGGAGGGAACATGCACCCGGCAGAGGGAAAAAGCAAGTCCTGGCAGGGAAGAGTTCGGTTGCGGCGATTCTACTTGCGGCCCTTTTTTTTGCCTGGCTCCTGGCCGGCCACAGTCCTGGCCTTGCGGGCAAGCTGGCGGATGCGGGCATCTTCGTCCTCGTCAAAGGAGGCCAGAAGGGCAATGGTTTCCGGCTGGTTCATCTGGGCCAGGGCAAAGGCGGCGGCCGCCCGGACCGTGGGGTTGTGCTTGAGCTTTCCGGTGAAGAAACTCCTATGCTCCAGCGCCTTGGCCAGGGACCGGGTTGCGCCGGGGTCTCCGATCTGGCCCAGAGCCTGGCAGCAGGCGGTCTGGACCTCGGGGTCCTCTCGGTTTTCCAGGGCGTTCCCCACAATCTCTACAGCCTCGCGGATCTTCAGGCGTCCCAGAAGCCGGATGGCGTCCGCCGCCACCTGGGAGTCATGGCTCTGGGCATATTCCAGCAGGAGTTCGGCCACGAAACGGGTGTTCAACCTCTCCGCCAGCCCAAGGGCAGCGCGCCGGACCCGCAGATTTTCGTCCCCCAGGCCGTAGGAAAGCTCGGTGCGCAGGTCCCGGGTCACGGTGTCTCCCACTTCCAACATGCGGACCCTCAGATCCACGCTCCCTTCCGTCACCAGGTCCCGGCGGAATGCATCCACAGCCAGGCCGCCCTGTTTCTTCAAAAGGCTTGCGGCGATCTGCCGCACCCGCAATTCCGAGGCCTGCTTGACCACCTCTATGAGAGCGGAGGCGTTTTCCGATCCCTGGCTGGCCAGGAGTTGGAGGGCTTTCTGATGGCGGGCCGGGTCTGGATTGGCGGCGTCTTCCATAACCAGGTTCCGGACTCCTGGGGAAAGTTCCTTTTTCAGGACCCGTGCCAAAAGCCGGCTTTTCTCCTCCTTGACCCCTTCCACCTCCTGGCGCTTCCGGTCCATGAACCCCAGGACCCAGCTGGCCAGGGGATATTCCCCAAGAAGGATGAACTGTTCCGTGATGGACAGGAGCGTGTCGGCCAACTTTTCCATGGCCAGGGGTTCGGTTTCCCCGATCATGGCCCCTAGCAGGGGATCGGCCAGGATACGCAGGAGCCGGGAAGCGGCGGCCAGTTCGGGCATTTCAGCCATGACCTGGACCATTTCCAGAATTTCCTTCTTCCTTTCAGGCTCGGACCGGCCGTACTCGGCAAAAAGGCGTCCCAGGATTTCCAAAACCTTATTTTCATCTCCTTTGAGAAACAAGTCCCGGATGCGGTTCGCCAGGGACTCGGGGTCCTCGTCCTCGGGCCTCTCGGGCTCCTCGGGTTCCTCCTCGGGGGGGGATGGCTCAGGTTCACTGGCTCTGCCCTCCTGGGTGATGATGCCGTAAAGGGCCTCATTGAGGAGGATACCCTCGATCCCCTTTTCGGCCGCGAATTCCCACCAGAAGGGGGACTGGTCCGCATCGGAAGGCTGCTGTCCCGCCATGGTGAACAGGTCCACCACTTCCTTTCGGCTGAGCTTGGGAAGGAAAGAAATGCTTTTCAACCCCGAACCCTTCATGAACTTCAGGAGAGGCACAGTGATCTTTTCAAAAATCGTGGGATCGGGCCGGACCCCGTTGAGCAGGATGTTGTTTTCCACCCGGGTCAGGGTCAAAACCGACTTGCGGCCGAGGAAGTCCATAAGGGCGACGGTGAACTGCTCCAGGGAGGAGGAAGCCACGGGGCCATCGGGGGGATACAGCTTGAGCTTGCTGGCCGCCCCCAGCATGCTCCGGACTGCCAGGGCCGCCAAACGCTGATCCTCCATATCCAGATCCTGGAGTCCATGGACCCCGACAGCCGCCTGGGTCATGGATGCCACGTTGCCATCTTCCTCCTCCAGAAAGGTTTCCGGCGGGGTATCGTCATCCGTCAGCCGGGCATAGCGAACCTGCATGGGGATGACGCCCACGAGGTTGTACTCCGCCTGGAAGACCTGCCAGAAATCCTTGCCGATAGCCTTGGGGTCCACCCCTGCTACGGCTTCCAGCATCCGCCGGAGCTCCTGCTCCCCCAGGCCTCGCCGGAAAGCCAAGGCTCGAAGTTCGTAACGGTTCATGAAGGTGATGAAGGATTCGGCCACGCCCTTGAATTCCTGGACCTGGACCGGTTCGTTGTTGGCCAGGAGTTCCTTCCTCTCCACCCCCAGACCTACCACCTCATTCTTCTTCAATATTTTGTTGACTGCTTCCCAGAGGGCGTGCACGGCATTGGCGGTAAGCTGGCTTCCCGGTGGATACAGGCGGGTGTTGCGCACGGCCACCAGGAAGGTCCTCAGGAGATCGGGGAGATGGGTCAGACTGTCCGGGTGAAGGGGCACGTCGGCCAGGGGCTCTTCCCCTAGGCGCTCACCCGTATAGTCCAGCGCCTCCCGGACGTTGAACACGATGGCATTGTGTTCGGCCTGGAGTTTTTCGTATTTGCTCGCCTTCTCGAGGTTGGCCGAACGCTTGAAGTGGTAGGCCAGGATGGCCGCCGAGGGTACGAGCTGTTTTTCGTAGAGAGTTTCCTGATAGTTGCCGATGTGCTCGTGCAGTTCTTCCTTCCGGTCATCCCCAATGTTCTGGTAGATAATCTGCTGGATTTCCTTGCCCAGGAACCGGAGTCTCTCGTCGTTCATCTGGAAGTCCACGGAGACAAGGTTCTGGGCCACGGCCTGGTCCAGAAATTCCAGGACCCGGGCCTCCATGGTTTCCGTGCTTCCGGTAAGCATGGATAGGGAGACGTTTTCCCCAAAGGTGGAGGCATGATCCAGAAGCTTCAGGCCCTCCTCGTCCAGGGTGGCCACCTTCTGGCGGATGATCTCCTCCAGGGACCTGGGCAGGTACCCCTCCTCCAGGGGCTCCACCACCCAGTTGTTGCCGGAAAAGCAGATGCGCTTATCGTAGACCAGCTTGGGGAGGATCTCTGCCAAAAACAGGGGGTTGCCCTGACTGGTATCGGCCATGGCCTTGGCGAAGCCCTCGGGGAGTTCGATGCCAGGAAACACAGCCTTCATATGATCGGCGATGTCCTGGATTCCCAGGGCTGTGAGGCGGGACCGCCGGATACCGAGTTCCTTCCCGTAGGAGGAAAGGAACCGCTCCATGGGCCCGGTTTCCAAATCCATTTGGCGGGTGTCGGCCGAAGTGGCACAGATGAATACAGGGACTTCCTTTCGCAAAAGGAGCATGCGGAAAAAAAGGAGGGTGGCCTCGTCCGCGTAATGAAGATCATCCACCAGGAGGATCAGGGGCTGAAAACCCAGGAGCCGGGGAATGAAGTGGAGGATGGTGTTGAAGATGGCCTCTCGTTTGGCCGATTCGTTCTCGAATTCCACCTCCTCCTGTTCCGAGCCTCCCAGCCAGGGCAGAATTTGGCCCAGGCAGGCCATTTCCCGGGGGGTGAGGCTATCCAAAATCCTCATGCCCCGGTCTTCTTCCAGATTCATGAGGCCCATGAGGACCGAAGCGGCGAGGTAATAAGGCCGGAAAAGCTCCTGGGGGATTCCGGGAACCTTCACCCTCTTGATCCGGGTCTGGTCCAGGCTCCTGTGCACGGTTTCCAGGAATGTACTCTTGCCCAGGCCCGGAGAGCCCTCCACAATGAGGAACTGACTCTGGCGGAGCTTGAATCCCTTCAGGGCCGCCGTCACCTCCGCAAGCTGGGCCTTTCTTCCCGCGATGCGCCCGGCCCCGAGATAATGGAGGGCCGTTTTGGTGAAAACCGTTTCCGGCGCTATTTCTCCCGCGTTGGCCAGGCAGTCCCGCCCCGAGTCCTTGGCGTGGTAGAGGGCGCTATCCGCCTTTTCCACCAGGGACTTGCCATTGTTGGCGTCCTCGGGGGCACAAGCCACCCCTATGCTTATGGTTAAGTATAGGTCCCCCCCCACCTCGGGGCCTTTGCAAGGCCTTTCGTGAAAAACATCGATGATTCTCTTGCCCAGGATTATGGAGTCATCCTTGGACGTCCCTGGGAGAAGAATCATGAACTCATCCCCGGCATAGCGGATGGGAATGCCCTGCTCCCCAGCCACCTCCTTCAGCAACTGGGCCACGTAGACCAGAGCCTTGTCCCCCCCGGCGTGGCCATACATGTCGTTGATCTGTTTGAAGTAGTCCAGGTCCATCATGAGGAGGGACACGGGCTTTTCTTCGACAGCCTCCCAGTCCACCTTCTGCTCGAAATAATGGTTCAGGAAACGGCGGTTCCTGATCCCGGTGAGCTCATCGTCGAAGATGAGCCGGGAAGGGTCCTTGCCCACGTTCTGCAGGAAGAATATGAGATCCTCATGCTCCATGATCACTCGCGGGCAATAGGCAGGGCCCCGATACGGCTCCGGGACGAAAAAGTATATGGCGGCTTCCGAAAACGGATGGCTGGTACCCCGCATGACCACCTGACTTTACAATTGTACATTAGACCGAACCCACTGGTTCATCAAGACTTAAAGCATCGCTTGGGCCCATCAAAACTTGGGCCGACCGGGAAATCGGTCAATAGGAGAGATCCGACCGGTGGCGGTCCATTCCCATGGATGCACGTCATTCCGAGCCAGTCATGACCGTTGCCCGGGCCACACTCCTGGGCGAGAAGCCCAGGATGCGCCGGGCCAGCCCGATGTCCAGGGAAGTATTACGGGGACGGGAGTAAGGATAGGCGGCCAGGCTTCCCTTGGGGATGGACTCTTCCGGAAATCCCCACGCCCCAGCCAGACGGGTGGCGAATGCATGGCGGTCAAGCGCCTGAGGCCCGGCCAGGTGGAGAATTCCGGGTGGCCGCTCCAGGCGGGCCACCTCCCAAAGGCCCACGCAAAGACCGTCCACCCAGACCGGGGAACGGACCTCGTCCGTGAAATACGGATAACCGAACCCTTGGCCCCGCAATCCGGCCAGCAGATCCCGGGACCTGGGGTCCAGGGGGCGGGAGCCGTACACCAGGGAGGTCCGGATCACCAAGCCTCCCATGGAAAGCACACTTTCCTCAGCCTCCCTCTTGGCCCGGCCATAGGGGGTGATGGGACAGGGTTCGTCCTTTTCCGAGTAGGGCGCGCAATCCCCGTCAAAAACCATGTCCGTGGAAAGGAGCAAAACTCGGGCCACCGGACGAGGTTCTAGCGCGTCCAGGAGCCTGCAGGTTCCCTGGGCGATGATTTCCTCGGGGCGCTGAAAATCGTAGGCAAGGTGGAATACCAGATCCGGCCGGGAAGATGCCACCGCTCGCCGGATGGAATCTTCATCTAGGAGGTCGCAGAAGACCTCCCTAACCCCCGGCGGGCAAGACCCGTTCAAACGCGTACCCCACAGGTCCATTTCCGGCGGTGCCATGCCGCACAGGCGGGCGCCCACGTACCCACTGGCACCGGTGACAAGGACACGGGTCATGGGAATTCTTCCGGCTTACGCTGTGCCGTGGAAAGAGGGCTGCGGAACTCGGGCCCAGTTCAGTCCAGGGAAGGAGTCCGTTCCGTCAGAATTTCCGAAAGCCCCTGGGTCAGGGGGTATCCCGGCTGGAAACCCAGCAGCTTTCGGGCCCGAGTGATGTCCGCCAGGGAATGGCGCACGTCTCCCGGGCGGGAGTCGCCGTGGACCGGGGTCAGTTCCCGTCCCGCCGCTCGGGAAAGGGCACCGACGAGGTCCAGGATGGAAATGGATCGGCCGGAGCCCACGTTGACCACCTCGCCGGATCCCAGTCCCGGCCCCTCCAGGGCCTGGAGGACGGCTCGGACCACATCCTTCACGTAAACGAAATCCCGGGTCTGGAGGCCGTCCCCGCAAATGAAGGGGGAGGCGCCCGTGACGGCGGCCTCAACGAAGCGGGCTATAACCCCGGCGTACATACCCGCCGGATCCTGGCGGGGCCCGTACACGTTGAAAAAGCGCAGGCTCACCGTTTCCAGGCCATAAAGGGAGGAGAAAACAGCCAGGTGCTGTTCGGAGCACAGCTTGGACAATCCATAGGGGGACGCCGGGCAAGGAATCATGTTTTCCTGCTTGGGAAGCTCCGGCGTATCGCCGTACACGGCGCAGGAACTGGCCGCCACCACCCGCCGGGCTCCGGCCTTCCGCGCGGCCTCCAGCACGTGGAGGGTGCCGGTGACATTCACGGCATGGTTGTCCAGGGGCCTGGCCACGGAGTCGGTCACAGATACCATGGCTGCCAGGTGCAGGACCCGGTCCACGTCCTCCATGGCAGCGGCCACGGCCTCGTAGTTCCGGATGTCTTCCCGGATCATCTCCACATGGTCCGCCACCGCCCCGAGATTGGCGAGGGAACCCGTGGACAGGTTGTCCAGGACGCGGACCTCGTGCCCGGCCGCAACCAGGGCTTCCGCCGCATGGGAACCGATGAACCCGCAACCTCCCGTAACCAGGACCCTCATCCTCAACCTTTCCGCTCCCAAAGCTCCCGGGGATAATCACCACTGGCCGTTAGTTCCTCCAGGCGGGCTTTGGCCCGGTCCCGGTCCTGACGAAAGGTCACCCCCACCCACTGATCCGGACTGTCCAGGACTCGTACCGTGGCCTGCCCCTGGGCCACCATTTTGTCCACCACAGTGGGCAGGAAGAACTCGGCGGCCGCATCCCGGCCTCTTTGGGCCATGAAAAGGGCGAACTCCTGCTCCAGCCGGGGGAAAAGGGAGGGCGTGAACCCCCAGAAATTCAAGGACACGGGCTCTCCGCCCGTGAGGTTCCCCCACCCATCCCCGTCCTGGAACCGGATGGACGCTCCCGCACGCTCAATGCTCGTTCGCTCGGTCACGGAAACCAGGAATCCGTCCAGGGAAACCCGGCAAATGCCCCGGGACACGGCCCCGTGTTCGGAAAGGGTGTTTTCCAGGGAAAAACCCACCATGGCGAAACGCGATTCGCCCGGATCCACTTGGCCCAGGAAATCCGCCATGACGGAAAAAGCCTCCCGGCCGTAAAAGTCGTCGGCATTGATCACGCAAAACGGCCGGGCCACCGCCTCATGGCAGGCCCAGACCGCATGCCCGGTGCCCCAGGGCTTGGTCCTCCCGGCAGGGACGGATATTCCGGCAGGCAAAAGATCCAATTCCTGGAAAACCAGCCTGACCGGTCCTTTCTCCGGAAACCTGCGGGCAAGCTCCCGGCAGTCCTTTTCCATGTCCCGGCGGATGACGAAAACCAGGTCGTCGAACCCGGATCTGAGGGCATCGTACACCGAGTATTCCAGGATGGATTGATCCCCGGGGCCAATGGGGTCAAGCTGCTTCAGACCCCCGTAGCGGGCTCCCAAACCGGCGGCCAGGATCACAAGTGTGGGCATGATTCGGATTCAATCAAAAGGGAAAAAGGGAAACAACGGCCGGGCAATTCTCAGCAGGTGGACTCGCAGCTCAAAGCCTGGCGGAGACGCTGCATGGCCATGTGTACGATGATCATATGCACGTCCTCCACTTTCTGCATGTCATTGACCCGGGCCACGATGGGAATGTCCGCCAGCCCCGCCAGCCTGCCCCCGGAAAACCCGGTGAGGCCCACCGTGGTCCCCCCTTGCTCCCGGGCCCAGGCCACGGCTTTCAGGATATTCTCCGAGTTCCCGCTCCCTGAGATACCGATGACCACGTCCCCGGGATTGAAAAAATTCTTCAACTGCTCCACGAACACGTCGGCATAGCAGAGGTCGTTGGCATAGGCAAGCATGGTGGAAATGGAGTCATTCAGGCAGATCATCCGGAACCGGCCTGACTCACCGGGCGAGCAGCCCTTGTTCACATCGCAGACCCAGTGGGAGGCCGTGGAGGCGCTCCCGCCGTTTCCCATGACAAAGATGTAGGCGCCTTTTTCCCTGGCCTCCAGCATGGCCAGGATCATGGCCTCGAAACCCTCGTGGTCAAAGGCGTCCAAGACCTCCTTCAAGGCGGAGATGTACCCCCGGGAAAAGGAGGTCGGCTTATGCCCTTGCATGGTCATTTCCCCTTCACGCTCCGTACTACGTCCAGGTCCTTCATGGTCCGGTCGGCGTAATCCAGGATGTCCTGCACGTTGTCCTGGTCAAAAAGATAATCCGCATAGCGCCGGACGCTTTCCTCGGGGCCGTGCTGAGGCCCCCAGTCCAGGGCGCGCATACGGGAGATATCGGAAACCGCGTGCCGGGTGTCGCCAAAGCGGAATCGGCCTCCCACCTCGGGGGGCGGAAGATTCCTGCTCAAGCGCAATTCCATCTCTTTTTTCACGATAAGGGCGAAATCGGCCACAGTCCAGGCCCGGCCCCCTCCCACATTGAATGCGGAGCCGGGCATACGGTCGTCCGTGAGAGCCATGAGATTGGCCCGGACCACGTCGGAGATGTTTACGAAATCCCGGCACTGGAGCCCGTCCTCGTAAATGGTAGGGGCCTTTCCGAAATAGTAGTGCAGGGAAAAGATGCGGCAGGCCCCGGAGTAGGCATTGTAAAAGGACTGGCGGGGGCCCTGGACGATGGAATAGCGCATGGCCACGCTGGGGATGCCGTAGCGCTGGCCGAAGGTCAGGGCCTGGAGTTCCTGGGAGTGCTTGGCCATGGCGTAGGCATTGGGCGGAGACATGTGGGTTTCCGGGGTGGCCAGCCACCGGGTCGGGCCCTGGCAGGTTGGGCAGTC
>JAHJUF010000074.1 GCA_018829095.1 Pseudomonadota bacterium
CCACCCGCCGCCCCTGCGGCCAGGGCGGCAAGAACCAGAGAACAAAAAAGGGGAGGGCTCCCGGTTGGGGCCCTCCCCTTTATTTTGGCGCGACGGACCGCCTCCTGCCGAAATTCAGGTTGACCGAAAAGACGGCATCCAGGCGATGGCATTCAACCACAACATCTTGTGGTCCCTTCATTTTTCCAAAAACGTTGATATCTGCCACATCTCCTCTCCCTTGATCCCATGTCCCCCCGGGTGCGCTCAGGATTCCTGGAGGGAGAAGGCGGCGGGGTTTGCGGTTCACCAGGGGGAGGAATTCCCTGGATTTCGTGGTATGAAAAGACTTCTGGATCCCGGCTTTCGCCGGGATGACAGCCGGGGAAGCTTTCGGCCAAAATGCGGCGATGCGGATACCCGAAGCCCGGATCTTTGGGCTTGGCAAGGCAGAACCGACTGAATATCCCAAAAAGTTTTTTGGGAAGGGGTGTGGGGAAACCCTTTTTTTCAAAAAAGGGTTTCCCCACATAGCTTTTGGAATTCATGAACAAAAAAATCTTCATCACCCTGTTTTTCGCCATCTTCGCGGCGGTTACGGGCATGGGCATCGTGGTGCCCCTGCTTCCGGTGTATGCCGACAAGCTGGGGGCCAGCGGTTTGTTCATCGGGTTCATTTTTGGGGCCTTCTCCCTTTCCCGCACGGCCTTTCTGCCGCTTTTCGGCCGTCTTTCGGACCGGCACGGAAGAAAACCCTTCCTGGCCTGGGGGCTCTTCCTCTACGCCGTGGCCTCCGTGGCTTTCATGTGGTCCTCGGATGTCAACTCGCTCATCATCATCCGGTTCTTCCAGGGTATTGCCAGCGCCATGATCCTACCCGTGGCCCAGGCCTACGTGGGGGAGATCACCCCTCCGGGCAAGGAGGGCATCGTCATGGGGGTGTTCAACATCTCCATGTACGGAAGCCTTTCCCTGGGGCCTCTCCTGGGCGGGGCGGTGAACGACCGGTGGGGGCTCACCACGGCCTTTGCCGCCATGATGGTTCTGTCCCTGTTCGCCTGGGGCCTGTGCCTGGTGTTTTTGCCCGCCCCGGCGGACGAGCCCCGGGCCGGGACCGCCCGGTTGCCGCTCACCTTCCGGGTGCTCATGGCCAGCCGGCCGGTGGCGGCCGTGGTGGTGTTCCGCATGGCCTACACCACCTGCGTGGGGGCCATCTGGGCCTTTCTCCCCGTGTACGCCACCCGGCGGTTTTCCCTGTCCAGCTCCGAGGTGGGGGTGGTCATCATGATGGGCGTCCTGGTGGCCGGAGTGCTCCAGACCCCCATGGGCTGGCTGGCGGACCGCCACGACAAGCGCATCCTGGTGGCCGGGGGCGGCCTGTTCATGGCCGCAGCGGTCCTGCTCTTTCCCCTGGCGAACGGGTTTTCCGGGCTATTCGCGGCCAACACGGCCTTTGGCGTGGGGGGCGGGGTAGCCATCCCGGCCCTCATGGCCCTCACCGTGGTGGAGGGCCGCCGCGCCGAGTCCATGGGCTCGGTCATGGCGCTCCTCACCCTGGGCCACAGCCTGGGGATGCTCCTGGGCTCGCTCCTGGCGGGCCTCGCAGCCGACTACATCTCCCTTTCCGCCGTGTATCCCGCCGGAGGCTTGTCCATGCTGGCCGGGACCCTCTTCTTCCTGGCCTGGACCCGCCCGGGGCGGTCCTCCGGTTGACTTTCCTAATGCAGCGCGTCAGAATAACCCGGCTTTTTCGTAGGGCCACGGCCTCCGTCCAACCCGGGCAAAAGATCTTCGAAAGGGATGCACCATGGCGGGAACGCATTTTCCCTGGGAAAACCAGGTGGACCGGAAGACGGTCATCAGCCACGACGGCGTTCGCATCAGCTACCAGTCCATTGGGACGGGCACGGAAAAGGTGGTGGCCCTGGCCCACGGGCTGGGAGGGAGGCTCTACACCTGGGCGCCCCTGATCGAGGCCCTGATGCCCGAGTACCGAATCATCGCCTGGCACTACCGGGGGCTTTTCGCCTCGGAAACCCCCAAGACCATCCGCCGCCTGGCCATCCCCAACCACGCCGAGGACCTGAAGCAGATCCTGGACAAGGAAGGCATCGAGAAGGCCTCGGTCTGCGGCTGGTCCATGGGAGTCCAGGTGGCCCTGGAGTTCGCCGTCCTGTACCCCGAGCGCCTGGACAAGATGGTCCTCATCAACGGCACCTACGGCCACGCCCTGGCCACGGGGTTCCAGCCCGTCATGCGCATCCCGGGCATGACCATGGGGCTCCAGCACGGCATAGACTTCCTCCGCCGCCACCCCAAGCTCACCCGGAGCGCCGGCCGCCTTCCGGCCACGCCCCTGGTGGCAGGCCTCCTGGGCCAGGCCTACGGCGCCTTGCGCCGGAACCCCCAGATCAAGCAGGCCATCAAGCAGTACACCCAGGACGTCCTGGGGGAGAGCGTGAACAACTACCTGCGCCTCTTCCAGGAACTGGACGCCCACTCCACCATCCACAACCTGCCGGAGATCAACCACCCGGCCCTGGTCATCTGGGGCGACCTCGATTTCCTCACCCCGGCCTACCTGTCCCGGCGCATGAAGAGGCGGCTCAAGAACGCCCAGAGCGCCCATTACCGCCTGGGCACCCACTTCGTGCTTTTGGAGTACCCCAAAAAGGTCTCGGGCCGGATCAAGAAATTCCTGGACAGCACGGTGATCCCCGTGGATGTGTTCCGCTGAAACCGGAAACGCCGGGGGAGCGGCCGCCGGGACCAAAGACTATCCCTCCGCCCCCCCCCGCAGCTTCCCCTTGTCTCCGTGCCGCGCAATGTGCTAAATGCATTATAAAAATGTGTTCATCGCATCCAGGAACGGGTTCCCGTTTCCGGCCCCTCCTGCGGAACTTCCCGGGCGGCCCGGAGGCCGGAGCGCCTTCCTGATCCGTTTCCCCACAGGCCCCGGGGCCTGTCCCGTTTCCCAACAGGGCGGGATGACCGCTCATTGATCTGGCAAGGAGACCCCATGTCACCCACACGGAAACGCCTCATGATCACCCTGTGCATCCTGGGCCTGTTCCTCGTTCTGGGAACGGCCCGGGACGCGGACGCCGCCCGGGCATACCGGTGGAAGTTCGCCACCCAGGCCCCCAAGGGCATGGGCTTCGCCAACAACGTCCGGGACATCCTGCTTCCCGGCATGGACCAGGCCACTGAAGGCGACCTGGCCTGGAAGGTCTACTACGGCGGCGTCATGGGCAATGATGACGACTACGTGGCCAAGATGGCCATCGGCCAGCTCCAGGGAGGCGGCCTGACCCTGGTGGGCACCAACCTCATCAGCCCGGAATACTCCATCCTGGCCCTGCCTTTCCTGTTCAGGGATTTCGACGAGGTGGACTTCATCCGGGACGTCATGTTCGATAACTTCGACTTCTTCTTCCGCCAGCGGGGCTTCAAGCTCCTCCTGTGGATAGACCAGGATTTCGACCTGTTCTACTCCACCAAATGGCGCCTGGATTCCCTGGAGGACTGGAACCGGGCCAAGATCCTGTCCTGGTCCGGGCCCATAGAGGAAGCCTGGATGAAGGCCCTGGGAGCCCACCCCATTCCCCTGGGCATCGTGGAGGCCCCCTCCGCCATCCGCACCGGCGTGGCGGACACCAACATCACCACGGGCATCTGGCAGGTGGGGACCCAGGTCTACACCACCACCAAGTACGTGAACCTCGCCCAGATCCGCTACACCCCCGCGGCTGCTGCGGTGACCCAGAAGGCCTGGGAGGACATCCCCGAGAAGTACCGTAAAAATATCGACAACATCCGGCCGGAACTCCAGGACAAGTTCAACGCCGGAACCCGGAACGACATCCAGGCCTGTCTGAAGGGCCTGATCCACTATGGCGTGGAGCCCGTGGAAAACTCCCCCGAGTTCAACGCCGAAATCAAGAAACGTGTCCTGAGCGTGTGGCCCCAGTTCACGGGCCGCCTGTGGCCCCAGGCCCTGTTGAACGAGCTGGAATCCCATCTCAAGTGGTACCGCACGGGCGGCAAGGAGAAGATGGAGAGGGACGGCCTGGTGCCGCGCCGTGGCCGCATCATCGAGGAGACCGTCGTGGAGGCCCCGGTGGAGCGCCGCGTGGCCGCCATAACCCCTGAGCCCGCTCCGGCTCCCACGCCCCCGGTTCCTGCGGCCAAGCCCGAGCCCGCCCCGGCTCCCGCGCCCCCGGTTCCTGCGGCCAAGCCCG
>JAHJUF010000075.1 GCA_018829095.1 Pseudomonadota bacterium
CATTGGGGTGAAAGCAGCGTTGATGAAGACCTATTGTGCTCCGCACCCCGCCAGCAAGCTGCCGGGGCCACCCACATCTTTGCCATCCGATGAAAAGTTGCCGGTGGCACCCGGAGATAATTCATTGCTTTTTGATGACGAATTCACATGGTAAGCCATTTCAGGAGGATATAATGCTTTCTTTTAAAAAAAGACCATTTCAGATTTTTGTGTTAATTATTTTGTCGGTATTTATTTTTTTTGTTAGAGATGTTTATAATTATAGCATGTTGTATATAAATGAAGAAATAATTGATGGGAGTAACGAAAAATCTTTAAAATATGCAAATAATTTAAGAGATACTTGGTTCGGTGTGCATATGTCTCTCAGGAATATAAATATTTATACTGACGATTATGATCGTTGGTTTTCATGGATTTTGATAAATACACACAGGGAAAATGTTGAAAAAAAGTTGATATCTATTGCGACATCAAATGAATACGAATTATCTAAACAGGTTGAAGCGCTAATAATATTATTTAAGCGAACGAACTGTTGTGATTATTTGGTAGATATATATTCGAAAGTGAGGGGAAGAGGGTCATTTGCAACGTGGCGTGGCCGAATGAAGCTGTCAGCAATATTTGAATCTTACAATATTCCTAAGCAAATTATTTTACAGATTAATAAGAAAAATAATGAAAAATTATCCATTAAATTAGGCGAATTTATCGAAATTGTCAATAAATTTATAGCCGGGTGCCACTGACAGCCATGTAGCCATGTAGGTTGGGCCAACCAACGGGCGGCCCAACAAATGGATTTTGAATCCTTTGGTTTTTTGTTGGTTGTGATGTTCGGACGGCTTGTTGGGCCGCGCTTTGCTTGGCCCAACCTATTTGTGGGTGGATAAATTGGCGTTGGGGAATGGATGCGTTACCGGCGGTCTGCGGTCCTGGGCGGGACCTTCTTCTTTACCGTTGTAACCCATGGGCGAAGGCCCTTTCTGTGCGAGCCGGAAAACATCGGGGTGTTGAGATCGGCCTTTCGCTCGGTCAAACAAAATCATCCTTTTGAAATCGAAGCCATCGTGATTTTGCCGGATCATTTGCATTGCATCTGGAAATTGCCCCAAGGGGATAACCGCTACTCCATGCGGTGGAATTTGATCAAAAACCTTTTCACAAAAAATGCACCCCAATCCTTGAGGCAACAGCGGTCCAAATCCCGGGTGCTCAAACGGGAGCAGGCTGTCTGGCAAAGACGATTCTGGGAACACACGATACGGGATGACGAGGATTTCTCCCGGCACGTGGAATATACATCCACTACAATCCGGTCAAACACGGCTATGTGCAGGCTCCGAAGGATTGATGAATTCGTAAAAAGTCGTCATCCCGGCGAAGGCCGGGATCCAGGGTTTTTGTAACACCTCGAAATAACTGGATTCCGGCCTTCGCCGGAATGACGGTGCGGGTGGGTTTTGGGCTTTTTACGAACTCATCAAGGATTGGGAACATTCGAGCTTCCACCGATATGTGAGGGATGGATTGTGCGGGCAGGATTGGGGGGCTGGCGGTTTTGCGCCGCCCGAATTGGCAAGCGGCGTGGAATGAATGTCGGGTTGTGCTGGAGGAAATGTTGGGCCGCCCTTTGGTTGGCCCAACCTACGGGAATTTGATCAATATTGTAAATGATTCCGAGGCCTTTGGGGCCTTTTGTTTCTTTTGGGGGGAATATGGGACAGCGTAGGGTTTTTGGTGGCGGGAGTTTTCTTGGGGTTCTCCTGGTTTTTCTGGCTGCTTGGGGCGGGGTTTGCCCGGCGGCTTGGGGGGCTTCCCTGGGGGTGGGGGAAATCCGCGTTTTGGGTATGCAGGTGCACGCGGACACCCGGCCGGACATCGCCGGGCTCCAGGACTCCATGACCGCTGTGAAGGACGTGCCCGCCGGGGTGCCACTGGCAGCCCGGGTGCTAAAGCGTGGGTGCCCGGGCTAACCTGGGGAGATCGGTTCAAGCGGTCATTATGCGGAATAAGATCCCCCCTGTCCCCGCCTTTTTCAGGGGGGGGACAGGGGGGGGGCGGGTTTCAAAAAGACGATCCTTTTTGACAATCGCCCTAGTTTTCCGGGCCGTCCCAGGGGCTCTGGGCCGGTCGGCCGGGTCCGGGGGCTGGGCTCCCGCCGGGTGCGGGGCCTCTTCCCCGGCGTTGGGCCTCGAAAAAGCGTTTCAAATCCTGGAACCTGTCCCGGCCCAGGAGGCTTCGGATCTCCAGGAGGAACCGGAACCGCTCGGTGGCGAGGCGGGACCGTGCCTCTTCCACCCCGAGGAAACGCTCCATGGCCGCGTCCTTGTTCAGGGGCTGGGCCTCCAGGGCGATTTCCAGTTCCAGGCGTTGTTTTTCCACCTCGTTTTTCAAATCCAAAAGGTTCCGGCGGGCCTGGTTGTAAAGGTCATCCAGGGACGCCTTTTCCCCGGCGGTGATATCGAGCCTTTCGGCGATCCTGGGCCGGTCCCACCACCTTCCAGCCCATTGGTCCTGGGCCATGGCCCAGGCAGGCGCAAGGAAGATCAGGATCAGAAGAACCGCTGCATACCTTGCATTCCTCAACATGGAAAACCTCCTTTTTTCAGGCGCCCGCCGGTGAGGTCCTCCTCGGGCAGGGGGGCCGCGAATTCGAAAAATTCCTGAAAGGAATCGCCGTCCGTGATGTCCACCATGTCCAGGTATTCCCCGGGAAGATCCGCGTCGGCCAGGGAGAGGGCCTCGGCCATCTCCGGGTCCGGGGCGTAGGCGGAAAGGGCCGGGGCAACGGTATTTACGTCTTGCAGACCCGGCCCAACGGGCCGGAAGACCACGGTCAGGACCAGTACCAGGGCTGCGGCCAGGGCCAGGGCCGGGGCCGAGGCGAGGACCGGCAGGTTGAAGCGATCCCGGACCCGGGGCCGGGTGGCCGTCGCGGGGAGCCTTACGCGGACCGTGACGTCCGGGACGTGTCTTCTGGCCGCCAGGGAAAGGCGGGCCAGGTCCTCCTCCAGTTCATGAACCCGTGCCCGGCATTGGGGGCATTGGGCAATATGCCGGGTCTCCCCGGGGTCCAGGCGGTCCGGGTCCGCGATCATCCAGGCCAGACGCCGGGGGTCCACATGGTTTTCCTTCATGATTCACCATCTCCCTTCAGCCAGTCCCGCAGGCTGGTTTCGCCCCGGAATTTGTTCAGGGCCCGGTAAAGATGGGTCTTTACCGCGCTTTCGCTTTTCCCCAGGATCTCAGCCACCTCCCGGATGGATAGATCGTCCACGAAGCGGAGGAAGAAAATCTCCCTTTCCGTGGCGGACAGGCGTTTGGCCAGGACGTGGACCCGGTCCCAGAACTGCCGGGAAACCACCTTTTCCTCGGCCTCGGGAGGGGATGCCACAGGGCTTTTTTTCCTCCAGGCCAGGGAGAAGACCTCGGTCGCCTTTTTCCTGCGCCAGTGGTCCCGGTGGGCGTTCACGGCGATGGAGAACAGCCAGGGGCCGAACCGGTCCGGCTCCCGGAGGCGGTGGAGTTTTTCCAAGGCCCGGATGAACACCTCCTGGGTGAGGTCTTCGGCATCCATGCGCCTGCGGGTCCGGGCATAGAGCATGGCGAAGATCCGGCCGGAGAACCGGTCCGCCAGGACGCCGAAGGCCATGCGGTCCCCCTGGGCGGCCCTCCGGGCCAGGTCCCCGTCCGTGTCTCTTGTGGGTATCGCCTGCACCAGGTTGAAGGTTCCTTTCCACCGGCGGTGTGTTCCGGCCCGCCTGTCCGCCGCACCGTTTGATGATGGGACGCCGGGGGCCGGAATTTGGTCTACAGGGAAAGAAGAAACAGCCCGCCTGGTGCCTGGGGGCCATTGGCCAGGCGGCAGCGCGGTCCAAGGGTTTTATGGAGGGGGAAAGGCCGCGCCATAGCTGATGCAAAAAAGGGGGGGCAGGGGGGTATGTGTTTCAAGCGGCTGGACTCAACCCCAACGACCTCCTTGGGAAAAAGGAGAGAAACTTTGTCGCTGGAATCGGACCATTCTTCTGACAGCGGCTCCAAAAGGAGGGGTTACCTGCGGAGGTAAAAGCCCAGGGCCGCGTCGTAGTTGCCGGGCTGGACATCGAACTGGCAGCCGATGTAGTCGCCTTCCACCACCCGCACCACAGCCCTTTTCTGGATGACGGAGTCCTTGCCGTCGTCCAGGGTGAACTTCACTTCGATTATGTCCCCGACGGAAAGCCGGTGGCGGCCCTTGGGCACGAAGCCGATTCCGCCCATGGAAACGTTGCGCACCGCCATGCGGCCCCCCTGCATGGAGCTGCCGTTGACGGTGTACATGCCATTCAATTCCGATGGCTTGCGATACTGCCGGCGGAACTCCAGGCCGACGGAATAGGTCTCCTGGCAGGGGCACCGAACCCGCAGGGGACCCTTCTGGTCCTTGAATTTGTC
>JAHJUF010000010.1 GCA_018829095.1 Pseudomonadota bacterium
CCTGGTGCTTTTGGCCCAGAACGCCACGGATGTCACGGATGCCGTGCGCCGGGGAGGCATGGAGCGGTTCTCCCCGGACGGCACGGTGGTCTATCCCAACGCCGGCCCGGCCCGCCGGCTGCTCCTGTCCAGCGCCTGGGCCTGCTTCTACCTGGAGGTTTTCCGCCACTACCACTGGCTGTACCTGACCCCCGAAGTCTTCGAGGCGCGCATGGAGCGCCTCTTCACCGTCCAGGTCCCGGACCTCGTGGACCGATACCGGAATCTCTCCCAAAAGGACGGGTTCTCTTTTGCCGTGATTTTTCAGCCCATGCGTTACGAAGTGATCTCCGGGGGCTATTGCCGGGATTCCCGGCTGTACCTGGATGCCCTGAAAGGGACCGGGGTGCCGGTGGTGGACCTTTTGCCCTTTTTCCTGGAGAACGGGGCGCAAGAGGATCTGGACGCCTGGTTCTGGTCCGAGGACGGGCACCTGAAGCCGGAGGGATACGAGGCCATGGCCGGGGCCGTCCGCCGGGAGCTTGCCGCCCGGGGCCTGTTGCCCGCAGGGTCCTGAGCCCAGGGAACCGCAGGCCCTGGGAAGCGCGGAAAGAAATCCCCCCTGCCCCCCCTTTTTCAAAGAGGGGGACATCCCTAGGCTCCCCGGCCTCCGATTCGCTTGGCCAGTGACCTTGCTTTCGCCAGAATCTCCGCCAGCTCCAGAGTCAACAGGCGGCCTTCCTCCACCACCTGGCGGCCGGCCACCCATACGTGGCGCACGTCGGCCCCCGAGGCTGCGTACACGGCCAGGGATACTGGGTCGTAGGCTGGCGTGAGGTTGGGCCGGTCCGGCCGCAGGACCACCACGTCCGCCGCCCACCCGGGCTCAAGCCGCCCCAGCCCGGTCAGCCCCAGGGCCGTTGCCCCGCCTTCCGTGGCCAGGAAGAGCGCGGTCTTGGCCCCCACAGCCGTGGGGTCGCCCGTGGCCAGCTTGTGGAGCCTGGCCGTGGCGCCCATCTCGGAAAAAACGTCCAGGCGGTTGTTGGAGGCCGGGCCGTCCGTGCCCAGGCCCGTGGGGACCCCGGCGGCCAGAAGCCCGGGCAAAGGGGCGATGCCCGAGGCGAGCTTCATGTTGCTCGCCGTACACACGGCCACCCCCGCCCCGGACCGGGCCAGGATCTCCACGTCCCGCTCGTCCGCCCAGACCGCGTGGACCACCAGGGTTTGGGCGTCCAGGACGCCCAGGGAATGGAGATGGGCGATGGGGGTCTTGCCCAGGATTTTCCGGGACTGTTCCACCTCTCCCCGGGTCTCGGCCGCGTGGATCTGAAAAAGCGCTCCTGCGTCGCCAGCGGCCCGCTTGGCGGCTTTGAGGGTGTCCGGCCCGCAGGTGTAGGGGGAATGGCAGAAGATGGCGGGGGTGACCAGGGGGGACCGCCCGGACCAGCGCGTCACGAAGTCCGCCGCGGCCCGGACGTTCTCCCTTGGATCGGGGACCCCCGGGGCCGGGAAGTCCAGGACCCCCTGGGCCGCCACGGCCCGGATGCCCGCCAAAACCGCCGCCTCGGCCACCTGGTCTTCGAAAAAATACCCGTCGCAGACCGTGGTGCAGCCGGAAAGGAGCAGCTCGGCCAGGGAGAGGAGGGCCCCGGCGGTCACGGTTTCCGGGGAGAGGAACCGGGCTTCGGCCGGGAAGATGTGTTCGTTCAGCCAGGCATCCAGGGCCAGGTCGTCTGCCAGGCCCCTGAAGAGGCTCATGGGCAGGTGGCAGTGGGCGTTCACCAGGCCCGGCAGGACCACGGCCCCTTGGGCGTCCACCACCACCCGTGCCGGGGGCGGCTGGTGGCCAGGGCCGCCTGTCCAGGCCACCCGGTCCCCTTGGATGCCCAGGGCCCCGTCCCGGATCACCCGGCACTCGGGGCCCCCGGCCACGAGAAGGGCGTTTACGATGAGGGTGTCCAGGGGAAAGTCCGGGGAGGACGCCGCCAGGGTGGGAGGTTGGTCCATTGCCGTGCCTCAGCTCAAGGGGAATGGTTTCAATGGGTCCGGGCCGACCGGGTAGAATCCCTCCCGGCCCCCCCCCTTGGGAAGGGGGGGAGTTTGGGGCAAACCGTTCTCAGTCCCAGGTCTTGCGCACCGGGACCCCGGCTTGGGCCAGGTCCTGCTTGATGCTGTTGATGGTGTAGGTGCCGTAGTGGACCATGGAGGCGATGAGGGCCGCGTCGGCCCGGCCCGTGGTGAGGACGCCGGCCAGGTGGGCCGGGGTTCCGCCCCCGCCCGAGGCGATGACCGGGATGCCCACGGCCTCGGAGACGAGCGCCGTGAGTGTAAGCTCGTAGCCTTCCCGGGTGCCGTCGGCGTCTATGGAGTTCAAGCAGATCTCCCCGGCTCCCAGGCGCTCGCCCTCCCGGGCCCACCAAAGGGCGTCCATGCCCATGGCTTTCCGGCCGCCGTGGATCACCACCTCGTAGCCCGAGGGGATTTTTTCGCTTGTTTCCACCTTCTTCACGTCCATGCCCAGGAC
>JAHJUF010000076.1 GCA_018829095.1 Pseudomonadota bacterium
GGAGCGTGGCCCGGAATTTGTCATGCCGGACCATTGCCCGGTCTGCGGGTCGGAAGTGGAACGGAACCGCAAGAGGGAAAAGCTGAAAACCATCGAGCGCTACAAAGAGGATGTGGCTCTCCGGTGCATCAACGTGCATTGTCCCGCCCAGGTCAAGGAGAGGATTCGCCATTTTGCCTCCAAGGGGGCGTTCGATATCGACGGCATGGGGGAAAAACTCATCAACCAGTTGGTGGACAAAGGCCATGTCCAGGGCTACGAGGATCTTTTCGGCCTTGACCGCGAAACTTTGCAGAATCTGGAGTTCATGGCTGAAAAATCGGCCGCCAACATCATGGAGGCCCTGGAGAACAGCCGGCAGGTCAGCCTCGCGCGTTTTTTGTACGCCCTGGGAATCCGGAACGTGGGCGAGCACGTCGCCAAGCTCCTGGCCCGGCATTTCAAGACCCTGGACGCCGTGAGGAATGCCCACCGGGAGGATCTGGAAGGACTGCCCGGCGTCGGGGACACCATCGCCGAGAGCGTAGTGGGGTTTTTCGGAAACGAGGACAACCGGAAGGCGGTGGACGGGCTTTTCCTTCGGGGGGTGGTCATCGAGGAGGAAGAGACAAAAGCCGGAGGGGAGGGCGTGTCCTTGTCCGGCATGACCTTCGTGCTCACGGGCGGCCTTTCCTCCATGACCCGGTCCGAGGCCAGAGAGAGGATCGAGGCCGCCGGGGGCCGGGTGTCCGGCTCGGTGAGCAAAAAGACGGATTTCGTGGTGGCGGGCGAAGACCCGGGCTCCAAGCTGGACCGCGCCCGGCAGCTTTCCGTTCCCGTCCTGGCGGAGGAAGAGCTGAAAAGGATGCTGGGGGATTGAGCATGCCTGAAAGCATGCGGGTTCACGCCCTGATCCGGGGCAGGGTCCAGGGGGTCTTTTTCCGGGACTCCACCCGGCGCGCGGCCCAGGGCCTGGGGGTGACCGGATGGGTGCGGAATCTGGCCGACGGTTCGGTGGAGGCTGTGTTCGAGGGTGCGAAAACAGACGTGGAGGCTGTGCTGGCATGGTGCCGCCAGGGACCGCCCCATGCCCGGGTGGACAGCGTGGAAACCGAGAATGAACCCTACGCCGGGGAATTCGGGGGTTTCACGATCCGGTATTCCTGACAAGCTGCAGGCTGCTCAATGCCTGTTTTCAACAGGCTGGTAAAAGGGGTTCCCCCTGCCGTGACAAAAAAAAGGAAAGCGGGCCACCGTGAGGCAGCCCGCTTTCCTTTTTTCGTTGGGCGAAAGGGGTCAGACCGATTCGCGCAGGCCCTTGCCCGGTTTGAACTTCACCGCGTTGGTGGCCTTGATCTTGATGGCCTCGCCGGTTTGGGGATTGCGGCCTTTGCGGGCTTTTCTCCGCACCTTGGAAAAGGTGCCAAAGCCCACCAGGGTCAGCTTGCCGTCCTTCTTCTTGAGCGCCGTTTTCACGCTTCCGATGAAGGAGCTAAGCGCTGTGGCCGCCTGGGTCTTGGTGATCCCCGCCTCCTTGGCCATCCTGTCAATGACTTCGGGCTTGTTCATGCAGGTCCCCCCCCTTTCGTTGGATCCGGCTGGTTGAGAAATGATGGAGCAAGGAAAAAAACGGTTCCCCGGGTTGCACAAGTTGCTCGCTTTCGGCCGGGGCCGAAGAGTCATCTTGGGGTGCCCAAAGAGGGACCCTGAAAGATTCGTTGCTGCCGGTAATTGAATTGGGCGGAAAGGAATTGAAGCCCCTGATGGGATACATGTATTGTTGCGCGTATAACGGATTGATCCCAGCGTGTCAATGCTAAAATAATGCGACGGCCCCTTAAAGAAGGGCGGAGGCGTAGTCTTTTGCGTCGAACTCGCGGAGATCCTGAACCTTTTCACCCATTCCCAGGAAAAGCAGGGGAACCGCAAGCTCGCTGGCGATGCCCACCACGATGCCGCCCTTGGCCGTGCCGTCCACCTTGGTGAGGACAAGTCCCGTGAGACCTATGGCTTCATCGAACATGCGGGCCTGGCTCACGGCGTTCTGCCCCGTGGTGGCGTCTATCACCAGCCAGGTGTCGTGGGGGGCATCGGGCATCCTCTTGGCGGCGCTGCGCTTGATTTTCTTCAGTTCCTCCATGAGGTTCACCTTGGTGTGCAGGCGTCCGGCCGTGTCGATGAGGACCACGTCCACGCCCCGGGCCAGGGCCGCCTCCATGCCGTCGAACACCACCGAGGCCGGGTCGCCGCCCTCCCGGGTGCGCACGATGTCCGACCCTGTCCGCTCGGCCCAGATGGTGAGTTGTTCCACGGCTGCGGCCCGGAAGGTGTCCGCAGCCACCAGGAGCACCTTTTTCCCCTGGTCCCGGTACCGGGAAGCCAGCTTGCCGATGGTGGTGGTCTTGCCCACTCCATTGACCCCGGCCACCATGATGACCCGGGGGGGGCGGAGGGGAGGGGGCTGGACCGGCCGGGCGGTCTTTAGGATCTCCTCGATCTCCGCAGTCAGGGCGGCCCTGACCTCCCGGGCGGTGACCGGGCGGCCCTCGCCCAGGCGTTGGGTGAGACCCGCGAGCAGGTGCCGGGTGGTCTGCACTCCCACGTCCGCCGTGATGAGGGCCTCCTCCAGGTCCTCCAGCACCTCCTCGTCCAGTTCCCGGCCCGTGGTGAACAGGTCCTCGATGGGGGTGTTCAACACCCGCCGGGTTTTTTCCAGGCCGTCCTTCAGTTGGGAAAAAAAGCCTGGCTTGCGGTCGGCGCTTTGGTTCTTGTCTTGGGTGCTCATGCCGCTGCCACCTCGTGCTCTCCTTTTTTCAAGTCCACGGAGACCAGCTTGGAAATGCCCTTGCGTTCCATGGTGACGCCGAAAAGCATGTCCGCGAACTCCATGGAGTTCTTGTTGTGGGTGATCATGATGATCTGGGCCTTTTCCCGGATGAGCTTCACCAGTTCGTTGAACCGGTACACGTTGGCGTCGTCCAGGGGTGCGTCAATCTCGTCCATGAGGCAGAAGGAGGCCGGCCGGGTGAGGAAGATGGCAAAGACAAAGGCGATGGCCGACAAAGCCTTTTCACCGCCCGAGAGCAGGCTCATGCGGGTGACCTTTTTGCCCGGTGGATGGATGCGGTAGGTCACCCCGGTCTCCAGGGGTTTGTCCGGGTCGGTGAGGATCAACTCGGCCTGGCCACCGGTGAAGAGCCTGGGGAAGACCTCGGCCAGCTTCTCGTTCACCTGCTGGAAGGTCTCCATGAACCGGGCCTGGGTGTACCGGTTGATTTTCCGGATGACCTTGTTCAGGGCTTCGATGGCCCCCAGGAGATCGTCCTTCTGCCGGCAAAGGAAGGCGTGGCGCTCGGCCTGGGCCTCGTACTCGGAAATGGCCGCCGTGTTCACCTCGCCCAGGTGCTCGATGCGGTCCAGGAGTTCGGACCGTTCCTTTTCCAGGGTAGCCACCTGGTCCTCGGTTTCCGGGGCCGTCAGTTCCGGGTCCTGGCGCAGGGCCCACAGGGGGCGGCCGAATTTTTCCGCTATCCGCTGGATGACGTTTTCCTGCTCCATTTTTCGCCGGGCCTGTTCCATTTCCAGGTTGCGCAGGCGGTCGGCCAGGTTCTTTGCCGAGTCTTCGATGCGGTTCTGGTCCTCTTCGTGGGTGGCCAGCACGGCCCGCATCTTATCCAGTTCCGCCCGGGCCAGGACCAGTTCCTCTTCCAGCCGGGCGTTTTTCTGGAGATCCAGGGCCAGGGATTTTTCCAGATCCTCAATCTTGCCGAAGGCCAGGACGGCCTCGGCCCGGCGTTCGGCCGAGCTGTTGGCGAGCTTCTGGATTCGCCTTTTCTGCTGGTCTTCGAATTCGCCCAGACGCCGGGCGTTCTGGGCATGGCTGTCCAGGCGGGCCTGCATTCCCACCAGTTCGGACTTGAGATCCGCGGTCCTCTCGGAAACGGCATCCAGATCCCGGGCCAGACGGGCCGCCTGGGCCGAGGCCTGTTCCACGGCCTCCAGGGTTTCGGCCACTTCCCGGTCCAGGCGTTCGGCCATCTCCTGGTGCCGCTGGACCAGGGTTTCCGCCTCGTCCTCTTCCCCCAGGAGGCGGTCCTTTTCCAGGAGCACGATCTCCCGGCGGCGGCCGGACTGTTTGTGTTCTTCCTCCAGCCGGTACACGGCCTTCTGGGATTCCATCTCCAGGCGGCCGGTTTCCTTGCGGGCGGCCAGGAGCTTTTGGAGACCGGTTTCCAGCTCCCGGGCCCGGATTTCCAGGTCCTTTTGCCCGCCCCGCAGGCTGGTGAGTTCCTCCTCCAGGGTCACCAAAAGGGATTCCAGTTCCCCATACCGGCTTTTCTGGGCCAGAATGCCCGGTGATTCGGCCCCGGAGCGCCCGCCCACCACGGCCAGGGGCAGGAGTGTCCATTGGCCGTCCCGGGTCACCACCGTGGTCCGATTGCCGCCGTTCTTCCGGGCCAGGGCCTCGGGGCCGGTTTCCGCCACCTCCACATGGGCCAGGAGTGACCGCACCAGGTCCTCGTAACCCTCCTTCACCGTGAGCTGTTCCAGGATGCCCGAGCCGCCCGGGGCGTGGTCCGGCTCCGCCTTCTTGGGCACCCAGGACAGGGGGATGAACCCGGCACGGCCCAATCCTGCCCCGGCCAGGTGGTCCACGGCCTGGGCCGCGGCCTCGGGTCCGGACACGATGACATACTGGAGGGCTTCACCCAAAGCGGCCTCCACGGCGGCTTCCCAACCCGGAAGGGGCTGGACCATGTCCGCCACCAGCCCATGGATGCTCCCGGCGAATGGGGGGCGGGCCGCCTCGTCCGCCTTGGCGGCCTTCAGGACCGCCCGGACCCCGTCGCGGTACCACTCGTTGTTGTCCGCCATGCGTTTCAGGGCCGCATATTCATGGCGGGCGGAGTTTTTTCGGGCATCGGCCGCCTGGACCTCTTTCAACTTTTCGGAAAGCTGTTTCCTGGTTTCCTCCAAAAGACCTTCGGTCCGGTTGACATCCTTTTCCAGACCGGCCTTTTCCTCGTGGATTTCCGCCAGGTTTGCCCGGGCCCTTTCCAGTTCGACGGCCAGCCGGGAATCCTCCTTTTCGGCGGCCATGGCCTCTTCGGAGATGCGGCGGCGTTTCCGGGCGATTTCGTTCTTGTTGGTGTGGGCGTTTTCCAGGACGTTCCGGGCCCGGGCCTGGCTGGCGGTTCTTTCCAGGAGCCGGGCCTTTTCCTTTTCCAGGAGGGCGCTTTTCTCCGCGTATTCCCGGCGCAGGTCCGCGTTTTCCTTCTGCTCCGCGTCCAGGGAGCCCCGGGCCTGGCCCAGCCGCTCCAGGAGGGCGTCCCGCTCTCTTTCGTGCTCCTCCTTCTCGGTAACCAGGGCGGTGAGCTTCTCCGCCTCCCGGGCCTGTTCCCGTTCCATGCCGTCGGCATCGGAGAGAAGGCGGCTCGAAGAACTTTTGGCGTGCATCAGCTCGGCTTCCAGGCGGGTGATGCGCCGGGCGAAAACCGAGGCCTCGGCCTGCTTTTTCCCGATGGCCGCATCCGCCTCTAGGACCTGGGCGCGCACCGCCTCCATGGCCGCGTCCAGGGACCGGCGCCTGGTCTCGTGGGAAATGCGCTCGTCGGCCAGGCTCACCAGGAGTCCGTCCGTTTCCTGGATCTTCCCGGCCAGACGGTCGTGCCTCCATACGGCCAGGGCCACTTCCAGACTTTTCAGGCTAGCCTTGTATTCCTGGTATCGCTGAGCCTTCTTGGCCTGGCGGGCCAGGCCCTTCATGCTCCGGTCCACCTCGGAGATGATGTCCATGACCCGGAGCAGGTTCTGGTTGGTGGCCTCCACCTTGGACAGGGCCTCCTTTTTCCGGGCCTTGTACCGGGTGATGCCTGCCGCATCCTCGATGAAAACCCGGCGCTCCAGCGGGCCGGCCTCGGTGATGGCTCCGATGTTGCCCTGCTGGATCACCGCGTAGGTGCGGGTCCCGGCCCCGGAGCCAGCCAGCAGGCTCTGGATGTCCTTCAGGCGGCAGGGGCGGCGGTTGATGAAGTAGCCGCTCTCCCCGGTACGGTGGAGCCTCCGAGTGACCATGATCTCCGGGATGTCCCGGTACTGTTCCGGCGCGGAACCCGAGTCGTTGGCAAAGGTCAGGGACACCTCGGCCATGTTGACCGCCGGACGCCCGCTGGCCCCGGCAAAGATCACGTCCTCCATGGACTTGCCCCGAAGGACCTTCACGCTTTGCTCGCCCGTGACCCAGCAGATGGCATCCACCACGTTGCTCTTGCCGCAGCCGTTGGGGCCCACGATGCCGGAAACGCCGTTGGGGAAGTTGATGGTGGTCTTGTCCGGGAAGGACTTGAACCCATTGATATGGAGTTGTTTGATTCTCACGGGAAACGCACTCCGCCGGGGCGGGGGAACAGGGGCCTGCCGGGGCCGGGATCGCCTAGTGCGTTACACCTATCAGATATTCTCGGGTATGTAAAGAGAAAACACTACAGAAAGTGCCCAAAAGTTAAGTGGAGTACAAGATGTGGTGCTCGAACTGCGGAAGGAAAAGTTCCAGGCAGAGGGCGCGGGTTCCGCTGTTGGTTGCACTCCCCGTCCGGACGTGTTAACAAAGCTCCGACAATCCCGGCTGCCTTCCGAACCCCCCAGGAAATGGGCCAACCCGTCCGGTATCTTCTTCAAGGTATGGCAAATGTTGATCGGGCCCATCCGGTATGGGCCAGCGGATTTTGCCGGGGAGAGGGACGCCGGGGCGCGGACCGGGTGTCATTACGGTACTCAGGGGGCTTCAGGCCCGGGGCTGTTTTCCCAGAGGCGTTTTACCAGGGACCGGCTGGCTGCCAGGTAGATCAGGTGCATGTCCGGGTCCCCGCAAAAAACCTCCAGGGTGATGGTTCCATCGTACCCGGCCGCTTTCAAGGCCCTCACCACCCGGCCCCAGGGCACGGTTCCCACGCCCAGGGGCATGTGGTGGTCGGCATTGCCCCGGTTGTCGGAAAAATGGACATGGGCAAGCCGGGAGGACAGGGCCTGGATGAAGGTTTCGCTGTCATCCCCCCCCAGGTTGGCGTGACCCGCGTCCAGGTGCAGGGCCGTGCCCGGAGCGTTATCCAGGAGATCCCGGAACACGGTCACCGTGTCAAATGGGGGCAGGAAATTTTCCAGGGCCAGCACCAGGCCGTGGTCAACGGCCATCCTGGCCACTTCCGTCAGGGCCGCCCGGTTCAGTTCCAAAAGGCGGCTTTTCATCCGGGGAGGCGCCGCGTAGCATGGATGGATGTTCATGACCCGGGCGCCCAGGGCCTGGAAGGTTTTCGCGGCCCGGGAAAGCTCGGCCAGGCAGGCGCGGCGCAAGGATTCCAGCGGATAGGCCCAGGGGAGGGCGGGGTCGGTGTGACCCACCACCTCCATCCCGTGGGAGGCAAGGAGTCCCCGGAGCCTCTCCGGGCTCTCCAACCGGTCTGTGGGGCCCTCCAGAGTGAGGTCCAGAAAGTCGAAGCCCGCTTCTCCCATAGCCCGGACCTGGGCCTCCAGGGGACGGGAAGGATCGTTCATGACTCCGATTTTCATGGCGTTGTTCTCCGTTTCGGCATGGAGCCCATCCTAACCCAAAACCGGCGCGGGTCAAACCCATCCGTTGCATCCCGCCCATCTGCCCGTTGACAATACGGGCCCGGCGGTGGAAAGTTATCCGGTTTGGACATGGTTTCCAGGCAAGCATACGAATCCGGGGCCTTGCAGCGGCGTTTGATTAACCGATGGAACTCGGGAAATCCTTTTGCCCTTGTCGGGAAAGGCCCTGCGCGGAATTCCGACAACCTGGAGTTCTTTTTCGTCCCATGAAGAAACGCTCCGTCCTCGTCACCGGGGCCGCCCATTACTGGGGAGGCCGCTTGATCCCCCTCCTGGAGGAGGATCCGGATATCGATACCCTGATCGGGCTCGACTACCGGAAGCCGGACCAGCCCTTCAAGCGTCTGGAGTTCTTCCAGATCGAGCCCCACCATCCCCTCCTGGCCGAGCTTCTCACCGTGGCCGGAGTGGACACGGTGTGCCATCTCCTGTTCGAGGAAGCCTACAGCCATGCGGAGGAGATTTTCGACTTAAACGTCATGGGGTTCATGGATCTGCTGGCTGCGGCTGCGGCCGGGGAAACCCGGCGCGTGGTGCTCATGAGCGACACCAAGGTTTATGGCGCATCCTCGTCCAACCCCAATTTCCTGGACGAGTCCACGGAACTGGCCGAGCGGAGCACCCACCCTTACGTGTCGGACCGGGTGGAAATCGAGAAGTTCGCGGACCGGTTCTCCCGGCAGAACGAGAGCCCGCGCCTGGCCATCCTCCGGTTCGCCAACATCCTGGGGCCCCAGGCGGACACGCCCATGAGACGTTTCCTCACGCCCCCCGTGGTTCCCACGGCCTTTGGGTTCGACCCCATGTTCCAACTCACCCACGAGGACGATGTGCTGGCGGCCCTGGTCCACGCCATCAAGAACGAGGTGGAGGGGGTGTACAACGTGGCCGGTGCCGGGGTCATGCCCCTGTCCCAGATTATGCGCATCGGGGACCGCACCCCTCTGCCCGTGGGAAGCCCGGCCATCCGGTTCGGGAACTTCCTGTTCCAGAAGACCAGTTTCCCGGACTCCCTGCCCCTGGCCCCCGAATACCTGAAGTTTCCCCACGTGGGAGAGACGGTGCGCATGAGGGAGGATCTCCAATTTGTACCGGTCCGGTCCACCCGGGAAACGGCCCTGGACTTTTATGAACACATGCGGCTGGCCCGTTACCTGCCCAAACGCTCGGGAATGGAGTCGGATCCCGTGGCCTCGGAGCATCTGGAGGACTACATCCAGACCCGGCGCAGGGATGCAGGGCTTCTTTTCGAACTGATGGAAGAAATCAAAGGCCATGGCCAAGAGGAATAAGGTGGGAGACAGTCCGGAAGCCTCGAGCGCCGTCACCTGTGCGGCCAACAACGCCACGGGGACCCGGTGCCGGAACCGTCCGGCCGCGGGGTCGCCCTTCTGTTGGCTCCATGCCCCCCAGGGGCCCCGGGCCTGGCCCGGCGGCTCGGCGGGGATCGGCGGTCTGGGAGGCATGGCGTTTTCCGACCCGGAACAGGTCGAGCGGCTCCTGCGCCAGATCCTGGACGAGCTGGTTTCCATCCGCATAGCCCAGGCTCCCTCCGAGCCCCTGGCGGATGAAAAAGCCCTCCGGGCTCTGATGATGGAGAAGGTTCTGGATTTTCTCCAGGACAAGATGGAGTTCATCCGGCGCCGGGTGGACGGCGAATACGAAGTGGACGAGTGGGGCAGGGACGAGGAGTTCATCCGGGAAATCCGGCCCCTGGTCCAGTTTTTCTACTACAAGTACTGGCGGGTTTCCGTTTCCGGCCTGGAGAACATCCCCTCCGAGGGCCGGGCCCTTATGGTGGCCAACCACTCGGGGGTCATTCCCTGGGACGCCCTCATGATCACCACGGCCGTGGCCGAGGAGCATCCCCGCCCCCGGCCGGTCCGGGGCCTGCACCTCACCATGGCCTCGGAAATTCCGGTGCTGAACCTTCTCATGGCCCGCATGGGCATGGTCCAGGCCCTGCCTGAAAACGCCGCACGCCTTCTTGCCCACGATGAACTGGCCCTGGTTTTCCCGGAGGGCGTGAAGGGCATCGGCAAGCTTTACAGCGAGCGCTACCAGCTGGCCCGGTTCGGCCGGGGCGGGTTCGTCCGGGTGGCCCTCCAGACCAAAAGCCCCATCATTCCGGTTTCCGTGGTGGGGGCTGAGGAGATCCATCCCCACCTGCACAACCTGGAAACCCTGGCCAGCCTTCTGAAGGTCCCCTACGTGCCCATGACCCCCACCTTTCCGGCCCTGGGCCCCCTCGGCCTCATCCCCCTGCCCACCAAGTGGTACATCCACTTCGACCGGCCCATCGAGATCCAGAACATGAACTACCGGCCGTCCGAGGAGCCCCTCCTGGTGTCCAAGCTCACCAACCAGGTCAGGGACGTGATCCAGAAGAACATCTGGGAACGCCTGAAGAAGCGCAAATCCGTATTCCGGTAGGGGCCATGCCCCCCTGGGCCGGGCATCCGATGTTTTTCACGCCAGGACGGAACCGGAGGCGATCACCACCCTTGCCATGTGCCTGGATTCAAGGTTCCGCTGCCTGGTCCCGGAGCCGGCAGCACCGGCATCTGTTGCGATGACCCTGCATCTCAAGGAGCAAACCAGCGGTCGCCCCGGACACGACCCACGTGCCAAAACCCTTTTTGCGGAACTTGACGCACACAATTCTGTACGCCGCAGTGACGAGGGATGAAGCGCAACGCCGCGGGCCGCGTTTTTGGACAGCCTGCTAATCCTTCTCCACCAGCGCGGCTGGGAGGACGGTTTGTTCGCCGTAGCGGTCGGCGATTTGGTCCAGGGCGAGGTTCAAGGAGGCTTTGCGGCGGCGGGTTTCCTGGTCGAAGAGAAGTTCCTGGCTGGCCTGGCCCGGGGTCAGGAGGCTGGACACGGACACGCCAAGGAGGCGCACCGGGCGGGTTCCCACCTGGGTTTTTTTCAGGAGGGAAAGGGCGGCTGCGTTGATTTCGCCGCCGTCGTCCGTTGCCCGGTCCAGGGTGGCGGACCGGGTGATGAGGGAAAAGTCCGCGTACTTGACCTTCAGGGTCACGGTGCGGCCCTTTACGCCGTGCCTCCGGAGGCGGCGGGCCACCCGGCCGGAGAGGTCCAGGATGTGCCGCCGGGCCTGGGCCGGGTCCCTGACATCCTGAAGGAAGGTCTCCTCGCGGCCCACGCTCTTGGCGGCCTCGGGCGGGTGAACAACGCGGTCGTCCAGGCCCCGGGCGTGGCGGACCATGGTCTCCCCGAACTTGCCGAACCGGCGCTTCAACCCTTCCGGGTCCAGCCGGGCGATGTCCCCGATGGTTTTCACCCCCAGTTTGGCCAGCTCCTTTTGGGCCGCCGGGCCCACGCCCCACAGGCGGCCCATGGGCAGGGGCGCCAAAAACTCCGCCACCCCGCCGGCCGGGACCTTCAGGAGCCCGTCGGGCTTGCACAGGTCCGAGGCGATCTTGGCCGCGAGCTTCACCGGGGCCACCCCGGCCGAGGCGGTGAGGCCCACCTCGGCCCGTATGCGGGCCCGGATTTGCCGGGCGATCTCTTCCGGCGGCCCGAACAGGCGCTGGCAGCCGGTGACGTCCAGGAAGGCCTCGTCCACGGACAGGGGCTCCACCAGGGGGGTGAAGTCGGCGAAGATGGAAAAGACCTGGCGAGAGATCTCTCCGTAGCGCTTGTGGCGCACGGGGAGGAACACCGCGTGGGGGCACAGGCGCCGGGCCTCGGCCGTGGGCATGGCGGAGCGGACCCCGAAGGCCCGGGCCGGGTAGGAGGCCGAGCACACCACGCCCCGGTTTTCAGGCCCTCCCACCACCAGGGGCAGGCCCGCCAGTTCCGGCCGGTCCAGGACCTCCACGGCCGCGAAAAAGGCGTCCATGTCCACGTGGATGATCCACGGTTCGGGCTGGTTGTCGGGGGACCTGGGTTCCATGGGCCATTCCGGAGCAGGCAAGAGGTTCCTCCTCGAATAGTGGAACAGGCGGACAGGAAAATCAATTGCCCAAACCGGTCCCGGATTCTATGATGCAATATGGAGACAGGCGAAAAATTCCGGAAACCTTGGGAAAGGACCCTGACCATGTATTTCGACGCCCCTGGCAGGAGCAACACGGAAAAGACCCTGGAACTGGCCAGGAAGCGCGCGGACGAGCTGGGCATCGACGAGGTGGTGGTGGCCTCCACCCACGGCGACACGGGGCTTCTGGCGGCGGACGTCTTCGCCGGGGCCAAGGTCACGGTGGTCACCTACCACTCGGGATTCAACGTGCCCTTCGAGACGGTGATGACGCCCGAGGTCCGGAAAAAGTTCGCGGACCGCGGGGTCGCGGTGGTCCAGGCCACCCACGCGCTCTCCGGTCTGGAACGGGCCATCTCCAAGAAGCACGGGGGCATGTACCCGGTGCTTCTCATGGCCGACATCCTGCGCCTGTTCAGCCACGGGGTGAAGGTGGCCGTGGAGATCTCCATCATGGCCGCCGACTCCGGGGCCCTTTCGGGCAAGGACATCGTGGCCATCGGAGGAACGGGCCGGGGGGCGGACAGCGCCCTGGTGATCAAACCTGCCAATCAGTCGGACCTTTTCGACCTGCGGGTGAGGGAGATCATCTGCAAGCCCCGGATGTTCTGACCTTTCTTCTGGTAATTCGCAGCAAAAACAACACCCAGGCGTCCGTGGATGCGGCCGAAGTCCTTTGCAAAATCGATTGGTTATGTGTATATTAATAAATTGGACCTTGACCGTTTTCCTTGATTGGCGATCCCAGGCAAGATGAGCTTTCTTTCCCACTTCATGCCCGAATTCTGGACCCGCACCTCCGGGGAAACCGGCGGGCCCCGCATGCTGTTCAATTACCGCCGCATGTGGAAACAGACGGTCATCGTCACGGCCTCGGTGTGCCTGCTCCCCCTGTGGATCATGGCGGCCATCAACTACTACCAGTACCACCACGCCCTGAAAGCCGAACTCATCGACCCCGTGGAGCGCCTGGTGTCCAGTTCCAGCCGGTCGGCCTCCTTCTTCCTGTCGGAGCGGGTTTCCGCGCTACGCTACATCCTCCAGGCCAACACCTACGAGAACCTGGCCACCCCCAACCAGCTGGGCCCCATACTGATGAACCTGAAACGGGCCTTCGGCGGGTTCATCGACCTGGGGATCATCGACTCCTACGGAATCCAGCGTGTGTATGCCGGGCCGTATCAGCTGGAGGGAAAGAACTACCGGGAACAGGAATGGTTCAAGGAGGTCATTCTCCGGGGTGTGTACATCAGCGACGTGTTTCTGGGGTACCGGGACTATCCCCATTTCGTCATCGCCCTCACCCACGAGGGGCCCAGCGGCAGTCTCTACGTGCTTCGGGCCACCATTGACACGGACGTGTTCAACGAGATGACCCGGTCCCTGAACAACGGGGACACCACCGATGCGTTCATCGTCACGGCGGATGGCAGGCTCCAGACGCCCAGCCGCTTCTACGGCGACACCCTGGGCCGGTTCTGGCACCCGGTCCCGCCGCCGGACGAGCGGAACCGGACCGTGTTCGAGGAACTCGAGGACCCGGGGGGCAAGCACATTTTCCTGGCCTACAGCCACATCCCGGGCTCGCCTTTCATCACGGTCCTGGTGAAGCGTACACCGGGCATCCTGGAGGGCTGGTTCTCCCTCCGGCGAAAGCTCATCGGTTTTTTCGCCGTGTCCACCGTGGGCATCTTGATAGTGATTTTGGGGGTGTGCACCCACCTGGTGAGCCGGATCTACATGGCGGACCGCCGGCGGGAGACGGTGCTCCACAAGGTGGAATACACCAACAAGCTGGCCAGCCTGGGACGCCTGGCCGCCGGCGTGGCCCACGAGATCAACAACCCGCTTGCCATCATCAACGAAAAGGCCGGGCTTTTGAAGGACGTCATGGAGCTTGCCCCGGACTTTCCCAACCGGGAGAAGGCCACGGGCATCGCGGACTCCATCCTTTCCTCCGTGGAGCGCTGCAGCCGGATCACCCGCCGCCTCCTGGGTTTCGCCCGGCATATGGACGTGTCCTACGAGACCCTCTACCTGGACAACCTGGTCCGGGAGGTTCTTTCCTTCATGGGCAAGGAATCGGAGTACCGGAACATCCATGTCAACCTCACCGTGGCCGAGGACCTCCCCCCTGTCCAGAGCGACCGGGGGCAGCTCCAGCAGGTCTTCCTGAATATTTTGAACAACGCCTTTGCCGCAGTCACCGATGGCGGACGCATCGACATCGAGCTTTTGCCTCTGGCCGGGGACGAGGTGGCCATCCGCATTTCGGACAACGGCTGCGGCATCCCGCCGGAGCATCAGAAGCTCATCTTCGAGCCCTTTTTCACCACCAAGGGACGGGGCGGCACCGGGCTGGGACTTTCCATCACCTACGGCATTGTCCAGAAGCTGGGGGGCAACATCGAACTGGAAAGCCAGGAGGGCGTGGGAACCACCTTCACCATCACCCTCCCCCGCATCGGAACCCCGGAAAAAACCACCCAGAGCCGGCAGGAGGCGTAAGGTGCGGCCAGGCAGGCGGCCGCCCTGGAGAGGAACCATGGAAAAGAACGCCGGAAAGGCCCTGGGAGGGGACGGCGGGCTGGAATTCTTCGGCAGGATCACGGCGAGCGTCTCCCACGAACTCAAGAACTCGCTGGCGGTGATCAACGAGATCTCCGGGCTTATGGCGGACCTGACCGCCATGGCCGTCCGGAAGGGCCAGACCCCGGACCTGGAAAGGTTCGGGAGCCTGGCCAGCCGCATCGGCGACCAGGTGAGCCGGGCCGACAGGATCATCAAACGCCTGAACCGGTTCTCCCACACCGTGGACGAACAGGCCCGGATGCTGGACCTGGGGGATGCCGCTCTGTTTCTGTGCGCCCTGTGCGGGCGGTTCGCGGACCAGCGGGTGGTGACCCTGGAAGTGGAGGCCCCGGAAACGCCGGTATTCGTGGAAACCAGCGCCTTTGCCTTCCTGCTGGTGGGGTTCCTGTTCCTGGACCATGCCATGACCCAGGCCGGCAACGGGGGGCGGGTGAACCTGACGATTTGCCGGGCCGGGGAGGGGGGCGCCGAACTTGGTCTTTCCGGCACCTGGACCGGGCCTCTCTGCCTTGGGCCCGAGCCCCTGGAAACTCTGGAGATCTGGGAGAACCGCCTGGGCATCCGAACCCAAGGCCTGGGCCTGGACGGCGCGGTCACGGTCCTTTGGCCCGCCCGATCCCCTGTTGAGGCGGAATAGCGGGGGCCGTCCATTTCTTCTCTTGCCCTCGCGAGGGCAAGTTGGTAGGACGCTCTCAAAAATCGATCGAACCCCCGCCCCAACCGGGGCTCAGGAAGGGAGGTCATCATGTCGAACGGCAAGGTGCTTTTGGTGGATGACAACGCGGAGTTTCTGGAGATCCTGTCCGAGCGCATCCATAACAAGGGCCTGGATGTGGAAACCGCCACCAGCGGCCCCGAGGCCCTGGACAAGGCCCGGGACAGCTCCTACGACGCCATCATCCTGGACCTGGTCATGCCCCAGATGGACGGCATCGAGACCTTAAAAGCCCTTAGGGAGAGAAACCCCGAGCTCCAGGTGATCCTCATGACCGGGCACGGAACGGTCCAGAAGGGCGTGGAAGCGGTGAAACTGGGAGCCATGGATTTCCTGGAAAAACCCGCCGACATCAAGGAGCTCATGGAAAAGATCACGGAGGCCAAGGCCAAGAAGGCCTTGATCGTCCAGAAGCAGCACGAGGAAAGGATCAAGGAGATCCTGTTCACCAAGGGATGGTGAGGCAGGCTGCCCAAAAACGCCCTCAGGCCGCCGGGGATATCCGGGCGTCCGAGAGGCAAAAACGTCCCGGACGGCGTTGCGCTTCACCCTTCGTCACTGCGGGGTGCAGGACCGGGGTTCCCGAGGAACCGAAGGTTTGACGGCCTTGTAAAGAGGTCGAAAAGCTACACCCTTCGTCATTCCCGCGAAAGCGGGAATCC
>JAHJUF010000077.1 GCA_018829095.1 Pseudomonadota bacterium
AGGAGGCTCTCGCTCAATGGATGGGAACCTTGCCGGCCGATAGCCGCCTGGCCCAGGCCATGTGCCACTCCCTGGACGCAGGGGGAAAGCGCGTGCGGCCCATCCTGTGCATTGCCGCAGCCGAAGCCGTGGGCGGCCTCCCGGAATACTGCATGGATGCGGCCTGCGCCCTGGAGTTCATCCACACCTATTCCCTCATCCACGACGACCTTCCAGCCATGGACGACGACGACCTGCGCCGGGGCATGCCCACCTGCCACAAGGCTTTTGACGAAGCCACGGCCATTCTCGCCGGAGATGCGCTCCTCACCTGGGCCTTCGGTCTCCTGTGCCGGGATTCGCCAGCCGTGCCCTGCTCCACGAGAATGCGGGTGGCTGGCCGCATCGCCGAGGCTGCCGGGTGGCCCGGCATGGTGGGCGGTCAGATGCTGGACATTGAAAACGAGGGAAAACCTCTGTCCCGGGAAGTCCTGGAGGAGATCCACCGCAAAAAAACAGGGGCCCTCATCGAGGCCTCGGTTTTTGCCGGAGCCGTTCTTGCCGGAGCTGACGCGGCCCGGGAGCAAGACCTTCTGGAATACGCGGCCAACGTGGGCCTGCTCTTCCAGGTCACGGACGACATCTTAAACGTCACCGGCGACCCCAAGGAACTGGGCAAAGCCGTAGGCACGGATGAGATCCGCGAAAAATCCACCTACCCAGCGCTTCTGGGCCTGGATGGGGCCAGGGACCTTGCCCGAAGTCTCGCCGAAAAGGCGCAAAAGGCCCTGGACGGCTTCGATGTCCGGAGCGAGCCTCTCCGGGCCATTGCCCAGTACCTGGTGACCCGAAGAAAATAAACCTTATCCCTTCACTTTGCGCGTTTTGACCATGCCTGAACTGGAATACCTGAACCGGATCTCGGGTCCGGCTGATCTCAAAAAGCTTCCCCCGGAAGCCCTGCCCCGCCTGGCCTCGGAAATCCGCCAGGTCATCATCGAAACCGTTTCCAGGACCGGGGGCCACCTAGCTCCCAGCCTGGGGGTGGTGGAACTGGCCATAGCCCTGCATTATGTCTTCAACGCCCCAACGGACAAGCTCATCTGGGACGTGGGGCACCAGGCCTATGCCCACAAGCTCCTCACCGGACGCCTGGAAAGGTTCTCCACCCTCCGGCAGCATGGCGGGCTCTCGGGCTTCGCCCGGATGAGCGAAAGCCCCTTTGACGCCTTTTCCGTGGGGCACGCCAGCACCAGCATTTCCGCCGGCCTGGGCATGGCCTGCGCCAAGGCCATGAAGGAGGACCCCGGCAAGGTCATCGCGATCATCGGCGATGGCTCCATGACCGCCGGTCTGGCCTACGAGGGCATGAACCAGGCCGGGGACCTCAAGAAAGACCTCATCGTGGTGCTGAACGACAACGAGATGTCCATCAGCCACAACGTGGGCGCCCTCTCCTCCTTCCTGAGCCGCAAGCTTTCCGCCAAGCAATTCTGGGACTGGCGCAAGGAATTGAAGGGTCTCCTGGGTGCCACCCCCAGCCTGTACAGGCTCATGAAACGCCTGGAGGAGAGCCTGAAGACCTTCATCACGCCCGGCATGCTCTTCGAGGCTTTTGATTTCAACTATTTTGGCCCCATTCAGGGCCACCGGCTGGATCACCTCATCCACACCCTGAACAACGTTCGGGAGGTCCACGCCCCCGTGCTTCTCCACGTGCTCACCACCAAGGGCAAGGGCTATCCACCGGCAGAGAAAAACCCCACCTACTTCCACGGCGTGGGCGGCTTCGAGGTGGCCACTGGCAATTGCAAGGGATCGTCCAGGTCCACCTACACGGAGGTCTTTGGTAAGACCCTGTTGCAGCTTGCGGAAAAGGACGACCGCATCGTGGCCGTCACGGCGGCCATGCCCGAGGGCACCGGTCTCGCCCCGTTTGCCGAGCGATTCCCGGACCGGTTCTTTGACGTGGGTATCGCGGAACAGCACGGGGTGACCTTTGCCGCCGGGCTTGCGGTGGAGGGTTTCAAACCCGTGGTGGCCATCTACTCCACCTTCCTCCAGCGGGCTTATGATCAGATCCTCCACGATGTATGCCTGGAGGGCTTGCCCGTGACCTTCGCCCTGGACCGGGCGGGCTTGGTGGGCGAGGACGGCCCCACCCATCACGGATCCTTTGATCTTTCCTTTCTCCGGGCCGCGCCCAACATGGTGGTCATGGCCCCCAAGGATGAAAGGGAGCTTGTGGACATGCTGGCCACGGCCCTGTCCCTGGGGAAGCCCGTTGCCGTACGGTACCCCAGGGGAGCGGGCCCGGGGGCGGATTTTTCTCATGAACCCGTCCTGCTGCCCGTGGGCAAGGCCGAGGTGTTGAGGGAAGGAAGCGACGTGGCCATCCTGGCCCTGGGCCGCATGGTCTGCGAAGCCACGGCAGCGGCGGACATCCTGGCCGGAGAAGGGATATTCGCCACAGTGGTGAACGCCCGATTCGTGAAACCCCTGGACCGGGAACTCATCCTCCGGGTGGCGTCCGCTTGCGGCCGGATGGTGGTGGCCGAGGAGAACGCCCTGGCGGGCGGGTTCGGGAGCGCGGTCCTGGAAATGTTTCAGGAGGAGGGGATGACCGGTATTTTTGTGGAGCGGGTGGGCCTGCCCGACCGCTGGGTGGAGCATGGGCCCTCTACCCTGCTCCGTTCCCTGTACGGCCTGGACGCCGCCGGATTGGTGGCTACCGTCCGCAAGCTCCTGGCCCGCGAAAAAGGCGCATGAAGGCCAAGGGCGGCAAGAAACGGCTCGATGTCCTGGTGATGGAACAGGGCATTGCCCCTTCCCGGGAAAAGGCCCGGGCCCTCATCATGAGCGGCCAGGTCCTGGTGGACGGGGACCTTCGGGACAAGGCCGGGGCCCTAGTTTCCCCGGAGAGCGA
>JAHJUF010000078.1 GCA_018829095.1 Pseudomonadota bacterium
CCCTTTCCTGGTAACCCCTTGCCCATGAAATACCTAGCCGACCTCCACGTGCATTCCCGCTATTCCCGCGCAACGGCCAAAAACGCGGACTTGGAAAATTTTTGCCTATGGGCCCAGAAAAAGGGCGTCACCCTGGTGGGGACCGGGGACTGCACCCACCCGGGCTGGTTCGCGGAACTGAAGGAAAAGCTGGTGCCCGCCGAACCGGGCATCTTCGCCCTGTCCCCGGAGATTGCCCGGGAAGTGGAACAAGGGGTTCCGGCCTCCTGCCGCGCGCCCGTGCGGTTCGTGCTGTCGGGGGAAATCTCCTGCATCTACAAAAAGGACGGCCGGACCCGGAAGAATCACAACCTGGTCCTGTTCCCGGATTTCGACTCGGCCGAGGCCTTCAATCGGTCCCTGGCCGCCGTGGGCAACATCCGGTCCGATGGCCGCCCCATCCTGGGACTGGATGCCCGGGATCTTTTGGAAACCGCCCTTTCCGCCTGCCCGGAGGTCATCTTCATCCCGGCACACATCTGGACGCCCTGGTTTTCGCTTCTGGGTTCCAAGAGCGGGTTCGACTCCATCGCCGAATGCTTCGGGGACCTCACGCCCCACATCCGGGCCGTGGAAACGGGCCTGTCCTCAGACCCACCCATGAACTGGCGGGTGCCGGACCTGGACGGCCTCACCCTGGTGTCCCATTCGGACGCCCACTCCCCGGCCAAGCTCATGCGGGAGGCAAACATCCTGGACACGGACCTGTCCTATGCCGGGCTGCGCCGCGCCCTGGACCTGGGACCCAAGGGCGGGTTTGCCGGGACCATCGAGTTCTTTCCCGAGGAGGGCAAGTACCACCTGGACGGCCACCGTAAATGCGGCGTGGTCCTGGAACCCGAGGAGACCCGGCGCTTGGGAGGGCAATGCCCCGAATGCGGAAAACCCCTCACCGTGGGGGTGCTGTACCGGGTCCACGAGCTGGCCAAAAGGGAACACGGCAACCGGCCCGCCGGCGCGCCACCGTTCCATTCCCTCATTCCTCTGGCCGATCTCCTGGCCGGGGCCCTGGGGCGGGGTCCGGCCACCAAGGGCGTCACAGCCGCCTACGAGGAGGCCCTGGAGCGTTTCGGCCCCGAGCGGGCCGTGCTCATGGACCTGCCCGTGGAAAGCCTCCGGGAATTCCGGGTGCCCCTCCTGGCCGAGGCCGTGGACCGCATGCGCCGGGGGGAAGTGTGCCTGGCCGGGGGGTACGACGGCGAGTTCGGCACGGTGCGCATCTTTGAGGACGCCGAGAGGGAGCGCCTCCAGGGCCAGGCCGCCCTGTTTCCCCATATTCCCGACCCGCCGCCCCCAGTGGACCGGAAACCGGCCGCGTCCCTCTGCCAGGCCGGGCTGTGGGACGCCCGGGACAAGGAGGAGGACCCAAAAACCCCGGAAACCCCGGAGGATTGCGGCGATGCCCCCCTGAACCCCGAGCAGGAGCGGGCCGTGGCCGAGACAGGACGGCCGGTGCTGGTGGTTGCCGGACCCGGGACAGGCAAGACCCGGACCCTGGTCCACCGGGCGGCCCGCCTGGTCCTGGACCTGGGCGTGGACCCGGAAAGGGTAATTGCTGTAACCTTCACCACCCAGGCGGCGGCCCAGTTGAAAAGCCGCCTGGCGGAACTGGCCCCGGAAGCTGCGGACCGCGTGTTCGCCGGAACCTTCCACGCCCTTTCCCTGGCCCTTCTGAAGGAACGGGCCGGGGAGGAAGGCGTTCCGGAAGTGGCTGGCCAGGAGGACCGGGAGTTCTTCCTGGCCGAGGCCGTGGCCCGGGCCGGGGGCAGGGCGGCGAAGATCCCCGTCCTTTCCCGGGACATCTCCCGGGCCAAGCAGGTCCTGGCCGGGCCGGACGACCCCCTGCCCGAGGACCTGGCCCAGGCCGGAGACCCGGACGCCTTCCGGGCCCTGTACCGGGCGTACCAGGAAGCCCTGGCCCGGCGGAACCTCATGGACTTCGACGACATCCTGGCGCGGGGGGTGCGGCTCCTGGAGGGGGCCCCGGAATTTGCGGCCAGACGGTTCTCCCATGTGCTGGTGGACGAGTACCAGGACATCAACCCGGCCCAGTACCGCCTGTTGAAGGCCCTGTGCCCGGACGGCGCGGGGCTTTTTGCCATCGGCGACCCGGACCAGGCCATCTACGGGTTCAGGGGAGCGGACCTGGCCTTTTTTCAACGGTTTTCCGAGGATTTTCCCGATGCCCGGTTGGTGGATCTTTCCGCCAACTACCGCTCCGTGGGCAATGTCCTGGCTGCGGCGGAACGGGTCATCCGGCCCGGCGGGGATGCCCCGGGCCTCACGACCTTCCGGGAGGCCGGACCCCTTCTGACGGTGATTTCAACGGCCAGCCCGGCGGCCGAGGCCGAGGCTGTGGTGTGCGCCATCGAGGAAGCCATGGGCGGCACCAGTCTCTTTGCCGTGGATAGTGGCAGGGCCGGGGACAGCGACGGCCGGGACTGGGGGTTCTCGGACTTCGCGGTGCTTTACCGCACCCGGGACCAGGCCGGGCCCGTGGCCGATGCCCTGGCCCGGTCGGGCATCCCCTTCCAGGTTTCGGACCGCAAGGCGGCCCTGGCCGGGACCCAGGGCGCGCGCCTTGTCTCCCTCCTGCGCCTGGCCCGGGGATCGGCCCCGGACCCGGATGTGCTCCGGGCCATTTCTTTTCTTCCCGGCCCCGTGGGGAAGCTGTTGAAAAATCGCCTCCTGGCCCTGGCGGCGGAAGGCGGCAAACCCCTGGCCCGGCTTTTGAAGGAAATGGCTTCCGGCAGTTGGCAGGGGATCCCCCAGGCTCAAGCCCTGGAGGAGTTTTTCCAGGCCCTGGCCGAGGCTGCCGGGGACCCGGGCCAGAGTGTGGAAGATGCACTCCGGGACCTGGCCGGGCGGTTTCTCCCAGCCACGGCCCCAGCTTCCCCGGGTTCGGAAACGCCCCTGGAGGAGCTTCTCCGCCTGGCACGGAATTTTCGCCATGATGCGGAGGGCTTTTTCACTTTTTTTACCACTGCGGCTGACGCGGACCTCCGGGACCCCCGGGCCGACCGGGTGACCCTGGCCACGGTCCACGCGGCCAAGGGCCTGGAGTTTCCCGGCGTGTTTGTCCTGGGCTGCGAGGACGGGTTTTTCCCCCTGCGCCTGCCCGGCCGGAAGACGGATCTGGATGAGGAACGCCGCCTCTTTTACGTGGCCGTGACCCGGGCCGCCCGGCGGCTCTGGCTGTTGTCCGCCAAGCGGCGCATGGTCCGGGGGCGGCCCGTGGAAAATCCGTGTTCGCCGTTTCTGGAGGCGATCTCCGAGGCCCTGCTGGACCGCCGGAACCCCGGCCGCCCCCGCCCCCCGGCCAAGCCGGTCCAGAAAAGCCTGGGGTTTGAATAGGAGCGGCTATCCAGGTCTTTTCATAAGGGAAGGTGGTGCGGCCGGTTGGGTTGATCCTGATACCAAGTTGCATTCATTCGAGGAAGTTGGCGAGGCGGTTTTTCCTTTTGTTGGCTCATCCGCCCTTTGCCCGGAGTCAGGGTGAGAATGCCGCGCCTGCCTGAGAAACTCGATGACAGGCAACCTGCATCTCCTCCTGCTTCAAGTCCTTGCCCGGACGTTAGCCAGGTTCCCGGAAACCGAATGAAAAATACTAAAAACCGGAAAGTAAAAAAAATCCCCCCCGCCCCCCTTTTTCAAAGGGGGGTTCTGCTTCAACCGCTTCCCTGTAACGCCTGGATTGGCAACCAATTACCCGTTTGATCGCAATGGGGTGTCAGGCCATGATCCAGGCCAGGCCCCAGGCTCCGGCCAGGATGGCCGCGGTGGTCGCCAGGGCTCCGGCCTGCCAGCGGGGCGGGACGGGTTGGGGGAAGAGGGCCGCGTGGCCCATGCCCAGGCCCACACCGGAGAGGTACCCGAAAAGATGGGCAAAGATGTCTGTCCGCTCCCCTCCGGAGCCTAGCAGGCCCAGGAGGGCGAGGCCGGCCCCCAGGATAACCCAGGGCGCATTTTTGCCACGCCCCCGGGGCCAGGGCACCAGTCGCAGACCCCCCAGGATGCCGATGGCCGCGAAAACGGAGGTGGACGCCCCCACCGAGACATGGGCCGTCTGGTGGACCCAGGCGTTGATCAGGTTGCCCAGGATGCCTCCGGCCACCACCAGGGACCAGCCCATGCCCCGTCCGGCCATGCGGGCCACGGCCGTGCCGAAAAGGGCGATGCCCACCATGTTCCCCAAAAGGTGCAGAAAGTCCAGGTGCAGGGTGAGAGCCGTGGCCGCCCGCCAGATCTGGCCGCTCCGGATAACCTCCGCGTTGGCCCCCAGGATGCGGACTAGGTCCGGCCGAAGGTCCACGGGGCCCGTGGCCAGGTAGACCACGGCCAGCAGAGCCGCCACGTACAGGCCCGAATATTTGCCCGCCGCATCCGGAAGCGCTTCATGCTCCTCTTCGGCTTCCTCGCCATCGGGCTCCCAGGGGTTTTCCAGCATGTAGGCGCGGAGCTCTTCCATGGCCTCGTCCCGGCGGTCCAGGGGGGTGTGGACCATCCAGCCCCGGCGGGCGGGCTCCAGGCGGTGGGGAATGCGGGCTGAGTCCAGGACCAGGGAGAACTCATCGGCCACGGGCCTGGGCACGGGCAATATGGGCAGGGGGCGCATGGCCATCAGCGGATGAAACCAGCCAGTGCCCGGGCCACTTCCACGGGTTTTTCCATCATCATGACGTGACCGGCGCCGGCAATCTCCACGAGTTGGGCCCCGGGAATGCCCGCAGCCAGGTACCGGCCGTATTTGGCCGGGGTGAGCTGGTCCTTGTCTGCGGTCACCACCAGGCAGGGGATCTGGATTTCCCCCACCCGGGCCATGACGTCGAAGCGGTCGCAGGCGGAAAAGTCCGTCAGGAGCACCTCCGGCCCGGCGGCTTCGGCCACGAGCCGCGCGCCCTTCACCAGTTCCGGGTCCGCCCCGGGGGCGAAGAGAAAGGGGTCCATGAGGTCCAGGGCCTGTTCGAAGTTCTGGGTGATGGCTTCCAGGATGAGGGGGTTCACCCTCAGGCGCGCCCCGGAGCCCACCAGGATGATCCCCGCCAGCCACGCCGGTTTGGCCAGGGCCAGGGAAAGGGCCACGGCCCCGCCCAGGCTGTGGCCGCAGACATAGGCCCGGGCAAGCCCCATGGCCTCGATGGCCCCGGCCACCACTCGGGCGTACTCGTCCACCGACTTTCTGGCCGCGCCCTCGGACTTCCCATGCCCCGGAAGGTCCAGGGCCGCCACCCGGACCCCGGGAAGCGTGAGGATCTCCACGGGCCAAGCCGCGTGGCTGCTCCCGGACCCGTGGATCAGCACCAGGCCGGGACCCTGGTCCCCGGACAACAGATAGTGGATGTTCTCTCCGGAAACGTTCACAAAAGGCATGGGAACCTCCAAGGGTTGGGCGCGGCGCGGGGTGGCCGCAGCCCCCGGGGCGAAACGCCCGGGAGTGTCTTTACTGCATGGCCAGCGGACGTTCCTTATTCTTATACAGGATGCGCCCGGCGGAGTCCCGGCCTCAGTCGTCGTTTTTCGGGAAGAGCAGATACCGCATCCAGCCGGACAGGGTGTTTTTGCCGTGGATTTCCCGGTCCGCCTCCTCCAGCATCCGGCGCACCACGTCGAAATCCCGGAACATGCGCTCCCGGCCCGTCACGCGGCGGCCGGGGTCCAGTTCCCGGAGGGGCTGGGCCGGGTTGCCGGCGGCGATGCAGTTGGCCGGGATATCCCGGGTCACCACGGAGCCTGCCCCGATGACGCTGTTTTCGCCGATGGTGACGCCCTTGCAGACCACGGCGTGGTCCCCGATCCAGACGTTGTCGCCGATGACCACCGGCGCGGTCTTGCCCACGGGAAGGCACCGGTCGTAGAGGCC
>JAHJUF010000011.1 GCA_018829095.1 Pseudomonadota bacterium
GAGGAGGAGGCGGAGGAGGCTGGTAGCAGGCTGTCCAAAAACGCGATCTGCGGCGTTGTGCTTCTTCCCTCGTCACTGCGGCGTACAGTAGTACGCCTCATTCCTCGGGACTCGCGCGACTTGCATCTCATCGTTTTTGATCAGCCTGCTCATTGGCTGTCCAAAAACGCGATCTGCGGCGTTGCGCTTCTTCCCTCGTCACTGCGGCGTACAGAATCGGGGTCCCCGCTGGCAGGGACGCTCAGTGCTCGGGGGGCGGTTCGGAGCCTCCGGGGGGCGGAGGAGCCCCTGTCCGCTCCAGGGTTTCCAGGAACACGGGCAACTGGTCCGGGTCCAGGATTTCGGCGGCCTTTTGGGCCATGCGTTCGGCAATGGTACGTTCCTGGCCCGTGGCCTCTTCCGGGGATGACGCGCCGGCAGGGGGCGGGGCCTGCTCCATCTCCCTCGCGGCCTCCAGGAGGGCCCGGGTCAGGGAGGCCTCCTGTTCGCCGGTGAGGGGCTGGCCCCGGCGGCCCATGAGTTCGCCGATGCGGAGGGTCATGTTCCGGGCCGGTTGGCGGTCCTCATAATCCTGGTACGCGGCGTTCAGATCCTCTCCCAGGTAATCCCGGAGACGCTGGGCAACCTCCTCGGGGGTTTCCAGGGGCTCCTCCCCGGACGGGCCCTGTCTTCCGGCGGCCCGGACCTCGGCCAGGCGCTTGTCCACCAGCATGGCCTTGAATTCCTCTTTCTCGGCGGGGGAGAGGCCCATGCTCTCGAAAAGCGCCCCGTGGGTCCGGTCCAGGGTCCCCATGAACCGCTGGCGGGACTCCTCCTCCTGGCTGATCTGGCGGACGGCCTCCAGGGCCTCCACCAGGTCCTCCTCGGGCTGGGGCGGGGGCTCGACGGCCACAGGCGCGGGGCGGGCAGCCGATGGCGCAGCCCGGCGGGAGGGGGGACGGGTGTAGGCGCTGCCGGCGCCCTCCACCAGGGCCCGGTACTTTTCCGCCTCCTCCTGCTCCCGGCTGGCCAGGGGCGGGGTTTCCATCCGCCCGCCGGACAGGGGCTCGTCCAGGTAGCCACCCCCGGCGCGGGTTGCCGTGGAGGTTCGGGTGGTGGGGGAAAAATCCACTTCGGGGCGGGAACGGAAACGCAGGGAAACCGCCCATACCAGGGCGGCGGCCAGGGCCAGGGCCACGACGAAGGCGGCGGCTTTGTTCAGCATGGCGGGCTACCGGGAAAGAAATGGGGGTCGCGGAACCGTCAGTCCTCGGGTTCCACCCAGATGATGTGATCCTTGTTGATGAACAGGATCGGCACCGAAACCGTGGAGTGCTCGCATTCGGTGAGGACCACGAACTGGCTCTCCGTCTTGGTGAACAGGTCGGACACGCGCTCCTTGATGCCCAGGTTCACATAACCCCGGAGCATGCACCCGTCGCTGGTTCGTACGGATATCCGGCGGTAATCGGTTCTGTACGGAATTTTCTTTTCAGCCTTTTCCTGATCCACTTTGGCTCCCCTCCGTCGGATAGGGAAATCCCTGTTCCGAGATGAGGGGGGATTCTACGGCCCGCGCCCGGACCTGTCAACGAAGAATGCCTTGGCCGCCAGGGGCACGGGTTCCGGAAAGGCTCAGGCGGGAACCATCTCCGCCTCGGGCTGGCGGCCCTTTTCCCAGCGGATGAGGGCTCCGGCCAGGTTGCCGTGGAGGGCGCAGTTCACCACCAGGACGCCATCCAGCCAACCGATGCCCGCGTCCTCGTGCACGTGGCCGCACACCACCAGGGCGGGCCGTTGCCCGGCCACCAACTCCGCCAGGCCCCGGCTGCCGCTGGCGAAACGGCCGGCCACCCGGTCCCGGCATCCCCGGGGCGGAGCGTGGACCACCAGGGCGCAATCCGGGTCCACCAGGTCCCGGGCCGCCCTCAGGGTCCCGGCCTCCCGCCAGCCCACCCGGTTGGCGAACGGCAGGGGCACGGTCCCGTCCAGGCCCGCGAAATCCGCCCCGGCCACGGTGAGCCGCCGCCCTCCCAGGGCCCGGACATGGGCCGAGGCCGACAGCCGCCGGGCCAGGTCCCGGGGGTCGGAGTTGCCCCGCACAGCCAGGACCGGCACCCCCAGCCCGTCCAGGGCCCGGACCACCGCATCCGGATCGCCCGAAAACCGGGCGCACAGGTCCCCGGCCGCCAGGATGCAGTCCGGCCGCGCCTCCGCCACCTTCCGGGCCACCAGCCCAAGCCGCCCGGGCTTCCCATGGATATCCGCCACCGCGTAAATGAGCATGTCCGCCCCTCCCCAAGCAACACCATCCCCACCCACTTTTCCAAACAGCACCACCTCCCCCATTTCTCAAAGGGGGGCCGGGAGGGATTCGCCCCAAGCGCCGAAGCGTCTGCACCCGCAACCTCAAAGGATGCAGGAAGCTTACAGGATGGAAGGTGCCTTGGAAAGGGACGCGCCCCCCGGGCCGGAAAACCGCCGCCGCCCCGTTGCGCATAGCTTGATCATCCCTATCTTGTCAGAGTTAAAGCGTAAACAAGAGATTGTTTCCAGGCGCGCGGACAGGAGGAGGAGCATGAAACGCGGGGAGATGGGGGCCGCTCTGCTGTTGCTGGCCCTGGCGGCCCTGGCCGGTCCGGCCGCCGGGGGAAACGCTTTTCCCCTGCCCGAGACCCTGGGGGTGCTGGTGGACGAGGGGCTGGCCAACAACCGGCAGATACAGGGCATGCGGGCTGCAGTCCGGGGCATGGAGGACGAGGCCGTGGCCGCCGGGGCCCTGGACGACCCTGTCATCGGGATAGGGCTTCTGAACCTGCCCATTGACAGCTTCGCCCTGGACCAGGAACCCATGACCCAGAAGCAGATCTTTGTGGACCAGAAGTTCCCCTGGTTCGGCAAGCTGGGCCTGAAGAGACAGATGGCCGAAACAGCGGCCTCGAACAGGGATGCCCTGGTCCTTGCCCGGGAAAATGAACTGGCCCGGATGATCGCCCAGACCTGGTTCGATCTGGGTTTCGCCCACGAAAGCCTGGAACTCAACCGCAAGCTGTCCGCAATCCTGGGCCAGGTCCTCCGGGTGGCGGAAACCCGTTACGCCTCGGGCCGGGGCCTCCAGCAGGACGTGCTCCAGGCCCAGGTGGAGGAGAGCCAGGCCCTGGAGGAAAAAATCAGCCTGGAGCAGGACATCCTCACTCTCCAGCGCCGCCTGAACGAACTCTTGAACCGCGAGGGATTCGAACCGGTTTCTCCTCCGGAAAACCTGCCACCGCCCCGGGCTCCCCAGGCCGGCACGCAAGAACTCGCGGTCCGGGCCCTGGCCGGGAGCCCCATCATCCTGGCCGCCAGGCTGGCCGTGGCCGAGGCCCGGACCGGGGTGGGCCTGGCTGAAAAGAATTACAGACCGGACACGAGCGTGCGCCTGGCCTACGGCCAGAGGGACGAGGACCCCATGGGCCGGGACCGGGCGGATTTCCTTTCAGCTTCCGTGATGCTGAACGTTCCCCTCTGGAAAAAGGGCCCCATTCTGGCCGCCGCCAAAAACCGGCTTCTGGCCTCCGAACTGACCCTGGCCAACCTCTCCTCCGCCATGCCCCACCGGGTAGGAGGCCTGGTGGCTGAAATCGAAAAGGCGTTGGAAAACAAGAGGTTGTATGAGGAAGCCCTCCTGGTCCAGGCCGGACAGTGGGCGGATTCCTCCCTGGACGCCTATTCGGTGGGCAAGCTGGAGTTCGCCAACGTCCTGTCCGCCCGGCTGAGGCTCCTCCGGTTCGAACGCATGGCCGCCAATCAGAAGTACATGGCCTGGAAAAAGCTCGCCGCCCTGGAGGAACTGATGGGCGGTTTCACCCCGGCGCCGGGCGGCCCGCCTGCATGGGAGCCGAAAGCCGCTGGAGTCAGGGAGGGGGGCTCAGCCATGGAGAAAGACTCGCCCGGAGAGGAAAGGGGCCGGCCATGAAAAAGGCGTTGGCAGGGAGCATCCTCCTGGCCCTGGGGTTCGTGGCCGGGGTCCTGGGGATCTGGAAGGGCTGGATTCCGGACCTTCCCTTTGCAGGGGCATGGCTGGGCGGCGCCACGGTTTCCACATCAGCGGAACCGGGCCAGACTGCCCAGGCCATGGGAGGGGAACCCCGGGCAGGAGCAATAGACCCGGCGACCGGCAAGCGCATCAAGTACTGGGCGGCCCCCATGGACCCCACCTACATCCGGAACGAGCCGGGCAAGTCGCCCATGGGCATGGACCTGGTGCCCGTTTTCGAGGAGGAGGGCGGGGAGAAGGAGCCCGCCTCCACCATCCGCATCGACCCGCTCACCGTCCAGAACATGGGGGTCCGCACGGCATCGGTGGAGGTCAGGCCCCTGAAGAGGACCATCCGGGCCTATGGCTCCGTGACCTGGGACGAGACCCGGCTTTTCGTGGTGAACACCAAATTTGGCGGCTGGATCGAGAAGCTCCACGCGGACTACGTGGGCCAGGAGGTGGCCCGGGGCCAGCCCCTGTTCGAGATCTACAGCCCGGAACTCCTCACCGCCCAGGAGGAATACCTCCTGGCCCTGGACCAGGTCCGGCGTTTGGGGGACAGCTCCTACCCCGGGGTCCGGGACTCGGCCGGGCGGCTGTTGGCCGCGGCGGAGACCCGCCTGCGGTATTGGGACCTCACGGAAACCCAGATCGAACGACTTGCCCGCACCGGGGAAAAAACCAAGACCGTGACCGTGTTTTCCCCGGCCACCGGGGTGGTCATCTCCAAGAATGTCCTGGATGGCGGCCAGGTCATGGCCGGAATGAAGCTGTTCGAGATCGCCGACCTGTCCCGGCTGTGGGTGGACGTGGAGGTCTACGAGTACGAGCTTCCCTGGGTACACGAGGGCATGGAAGCCCGGATGGAGCTTTCCTATCTGCCGGGACAAAGTTTCAGCGGCCGGGTTCTCAAGATCTATCCCTATCTCACGGAAAAGACCCGCACGGCCCGGTTGCGCCTGGAGTTCGAAAACCCGGACCGGCAACTCAAACCCGGCATGTACGCCAACGTCACCCTTACGTCTGCCCGGGCCGGAAGCGGCATTGTGGTGCCCCAGGAGGCGGTCATCGACTCGGGCGTGCGCCAGCTCGTTTTCCTGGCCAGGGGAAAAGGCCGGTTCGAGCCCCGGGAGGTCCGCCTGGGCATGGAAGTGGATGACAGCCATTTCCAGGTCCTGGAAGGTCTTGAGGAGGGCGACCTTGTGGTGGTGAGCGCCCAGTTCATGCTGGATTCGGAAAGCCGCCTCCGGGAGGCCATCGCCAAGATGCTGGAGGCCCGGCAGGAGGATTCGTCCGGGGCCGACTCCATGGACATGGAGGGGCTTTCCATGGACGAGGACCCCATGGACATGGAGGGGCTTTCCATGGACGAGCCCGGGGAGGCCGTCCCGGCTGGCGGCGCCCCGGACGAGCCGGGGCATCCCCACCAGGGCGGCAAATAACCTGGGCGGGAACGCAGGCCAATCGGAACGAATCGGGGAAGGCGGGACAGGGGCATGATCGCCTGGGTCATCGAATATTCCATCAAGAACAGGTTCCTGGTGATCCTGGCCACCCTCCTGATCATCGGGGCGGGCGTCCTGGCCCTGGAGCGGACTCCGCTGGACGCCATCCCGGACCTTTCCGACGTCCAGGTCATCCTCTTCACCGAGTTCCCGGGCCAGGCCCCCCGGGTGGTGGAGGACCAGGTCACCTATCCCCTCACCACGGCCATGCTCTCGGTGCCCTTTGCCAAGGTGGTGCGGGGCTACTCCTTCTTCGGCATGAGCTTCGTCTACATCATCTTCGAGGACGGCACGGACCTCTATTGGGCCCGGAGTCGGGTGCTGGAATACCTGAACGTGGTTTCCGGCCGCCTGCCCCCCGGGGTCACGCCCTCCCTGGGCCCGGACGCCACAGGGGTGGGCTGGGTCTACGAGTACGTCCTGGAGAGCGACCGCCACGACCTGGCCCAACTCCGTTCCATCCAGGACTGGTTTTTGCGCTATGAGCTGACCACCGTGCCCGGCGTGTCCGAGGTGGCCTCCATCGGCGGATACGTCAAGCAGTACCAGGTGGTGGTGGACCCGGACAAGCTCACGGCCTACGGCGTCCCCCTCCAGAAAATCCGCATGGCCATCGCCCGGAGCAACAACGACGTGGGCGGCCGCCTGGTGGAGATGGGGGAGACGGAGTTCATGGTCCGGGGCCTGGGCTACATCCGCTCCGTGGAGGACCTCCTGAACATACCCCTGGGCACGGATGGCCGGGGCACTCCCATCCTGTTGCGGAACCTGGCCCGGGTGACGCTGGGGCCCGAGTTGCGCCGGGGCCTGGCCGACCTGAACGGCGAGGGGGAAGTGGTCGGCGGAGTGGTGGTCATGCGCTGGGGCGAAAACGCCCTGGAGGTCATCCGGGGCGTGAAGAAGCGGCTTGCCGAGGTCCAGGCCAGCCTGCCCGAGGGAGTCACCATCCGGCCCGTGTACGACCGGTCGTCCCTGATCCTGCGGGCTGTGGACACCCTGAAGAAAACGCTTCTGGAGGAGAGCCTGGTGGTGGCCCTCGTGTGCGTGATCTTCCTCCTGCACCTGAGAAGCGCCGCGGTCATCATCTTCACCCTGCCGGTGGCCGTGCTCATCAGTTTCATCATCATGCACTGGCAGGGCATCAACGCCAACATCATGAGCCTCGGGGGCATCGCCATCGCCGTGGGGGCCATGGTGGACGCGGCCATCGTCATGATCGAGAACGCCCACAAGCACCTGGAGCGCGACCACGGCCGGACACCCCGGTGGGAACTCATCCTGGCCTCGGCCCGGGAGGTTGGGCCCAGCCTGTTCTTCTCGCTGCTCATCATCGCGGTGAGCTTTTTGCCCGTGTTCACCCTCCAGGCCCAGGAGGGGCGGATGTTCCGGCCCCTGGCCTTCACCAAGACCTACGCCATGTTCGGGGCGGCCATCCTGTCCATCACCATCGTGCCCGTGCTCATGGGATACCTGGTGCGGGGCAGGATACGGCCCGAGAACCATAACCCGGTGAACCGTTTTCTCATCTGGGTCTACCGTCCCGTCATCCGGGTGGTGATGCGGGCGAAAATCCTGGTGGTGCTCCTGGCCGCCCTGGTCCTGGCCGCATCCTGGTACCCCATCTCCCGCATCGGGTCCGAGTTCATGCCGCCCTTGAACGAGGGCGACCTCATGTACATGCCCACCACCCTGCCGGGCATCTCCATAACCAAGGCCCGGGAGCTGCTCCAGCAGACCGACCGGATCATCAAGTCCTTTCCCGAGGTGGCCCATGTCTTCGGCAAGGTGGGCCGGGCGGAGACAGCCACGGACCCGGCTCCGCTGTCCATGATCGAGACGATCGTTTCGCTGAAGCCCGAGTCCGAGTGGCGTCCGGGCATGACCGTGGAGAAACTCATCGCCGAGTTGGACCAGGCCATCCAGTTCCCCGGGCTCACCAATGCCTGGACCATGCCCATCAAAACCCGCATCGACATGCTCTCCACGGGCATCAAGACGCCGGTGGGCATCAAGATCCTGGGCCAGGACCTGGAGGTCATCTCCCGCATCGGCCAGGAGATCGAGGGCATCCTGCGGGACGTGCCGGGCACAGCCTCGGTTTACGCGGAACGGGCCACAGGGGGCAATTTCCTGAACTACCGGATCGACCGGGAGGCAGCCGCCCGCTATGGGCTCACCGTGGGGGACGTCCAGGACATCATCATGAGCGCCGTGGGGGGCATGAACATCACCCGCACCGTGGAGGGCCTGGAGCGCTATCCCGTGAACCTGCGTTACGGCTCCGAGTTGCGGGACACGCCGGAAAAACTCCGGCGCATCCTGGTGCCCACGCCTTCCGGCGCCATGATCCCCATGGCCCAGCTGGCGGAAATCTCCATTTCCAAGGGCGCGCCGGTCATCAAGAGCGAAAACGCCCGGACCAACGCCTGGGTCTTTGTGGACATCTCGGGCACGGACCTGGGGTCCTATGTGAAAGCCGCCCGGAAGGCCGTGGCTGATCACCTGGAGCTTCCCCCCGGGTACAGCCTGGTGTGGAGCGGCCAGTACGAGTACATGGTCCGCGCCAAGAACCGGTTGAAAATCGTGATCCCCGTGACCCTCATCCTGGTGTTCCTGCTCCTCTACTTCAATTTCAAAAACATCACGGAAACCCTGGTGGTCATGCTCTCCGTGCCCTTTGCCCTGACAGGCGGATTCTGGCTCATGCACTGGGCCGGGTACAACCTGTCCGTGGCTGCGGGGGTGGGGTTCATCGCCCTGGTGGGCTTGGCTGCGGAAACCGGGGTGGTGATGCTGGTGTACCTGGACCTGTCGTACAAAAAATTCCGGGAGGAGCACGGGGTGGGCTTCAACCGGAAGCATCTCCACGAGGCCATTGAAGAGGGCGCGGCGCTTAGGGTGCGGCCCAAGATGATGACCGTGGTGACCACCATGGCCGGGCTGACCCCCATCCTCTGGGGCCACGGCACCGGCTCGGAGGTCATGAAACGCATCGCTGCGCCCATGGTGGGGGGCATGGTGAGCGCCACGGTGCTCACCCTTGTGGTGATTCCCGCCATCTACGGACTTTGGAAGGGGTGGAGACTCCCCAGGACATGACCCGGCGGGCGGCAGGAAACGGAGGCCGCTGGAAAACGAAGGCAAACGAAAAGGAGAGATAACATGAAAGGATTAACGGCTGTACTGGCCATTCTGGTCATTATAGGAGGAAGCACCCCTGGAGCCTTGGCCGGGAATATGGGGCACTCGGGTTCTTCATCCTCTATGGGAGGCATGCATTCGGCCCAGGAGAAGGGGGCCATGCCAGGATCCATGCAGCAGACGCCCTCCAGTGGCGACCACGGAACCGCCATGCAGGGAACAGGGGACCACGGAACCATGGAGGGAACTGGGGACCACGGAGCCATGGAGGGAATGGGGAATATGGCAACCTTCCACCACACCGGAGTGGCGGAGGGCATCCGGGCCGAGTTCCAGATCATGACCCTGGCCTCCATGAACACGACCGACCCGGGAGGGGCCACCCACCATGTCATGGTGCGGTTCTTTGACCAGGATACCGGCGACCAGGTGATGGGCGTGGCGGGAAGAGTGAAGATCGTCTCCCCGTCCAAGGAGGAGTCCATGGCGGACCTGAAGGATTACAGCGGGGTCATGGCCGCCAACTTCATGGCTACGGAACCGGGCCAATATGGTATCATCTGCCTGTTCAGGCAGGATGGGAAAAACCGGGTGGTGAAATTCTGGTACCCCATGGAGAAGTAAGACAAGGCGTTCCTGGGTTTGCGGAGGAATGGAATCCGCTCCCGGGAGGAAGGGCGGCGTCATGGGCAGGGTAGAGAGGATCGGGAAGCATGCGGTGGTCTGGGGGCTCCTGGCGGTTTTCGCATGGATGCACTACCGGGCCCCCCACGGCTCGGCCTACAGCCTCCACATGATCCACCGGGAGATCGCCTTTTTGCCCATCATCCTGGCGAGCTTCTGGTTCGGATTGCGATGGGGCCTGGCCTCCTCCCTGGCCGCCAGCCTCATCTACGCCCCCGTCTTTTTCCTGGGCCACGGCCACGTCGCCACGCCCCTGGCCGTTCTGTACCAGGTGGCGGTGTTCAACCTGGTGGCCGGGGTGCTGGGCCACCTCTCGGACCGCCGGTCCAGGCAGGCCGTGGAGATCATGAACGCCCACGGCCTGTCCGTGCTTGGCCGGGCCGCCTCCACCCTGGGCCACGAGATGCAGGAACTGCACCGGGCAATGGACCTCCTGTTCCGCCAGGTGGAAACCGGAAAACCCGTGGCCCCGGAGATCCGGGAAAACTTCCGGGGAGAGATGGACCGCCTGGGCAGGATGGTGGAGGTGATGGCCTCCTACGTGTCCGAGGAGGAGGTCACGCCCTCTTTCCTGGACGTGAACCAACTGGTGGCCGGGGAGGTGGAGGCTTTTTTTCGCCCGGCCGCCAGGAAGGGAGTCCGGGTGGACTTTTCGCCGGACGAGGTCGGCTGCCAGGCCGTCACCCGGGAGGAACCCCTCCGGTGGGTGGTGAAAAACCTCCTGGAAAACGCCATGGAATACACCCCGCCGCAAAAAGGCATTTTCGTGGAAACCCGCCGAGGGGCGGATTCCTGCGAGATCATCGTGCGGGACCAAGGCCCGGGGATTCCGACCGAGAACCTGCCCAGGATCTTCTCCCCGTTTTTCACCACCAGGAAGAACGGCCATGGCATCAAGCTGGCCGCCTGCCGGAAAGTGATGCGGGACCTGGGAGGAGACCTGGCGGTGGAGAGCCCCCCGGGAAAGGGGGCGGCCTTCACCCTCCGGGTGCCCCGGGATGATCCCC
>JAHJUF010000079.1 GCA_018829095.1 Pseudomonadota bacterium
AAAAGGACATCATCTACATCCGCCGGGCCATGGGCATGGACCAGGGGGACATCAAGGAGCCCAAGACCGGCCCCCGCGAGATCCCGCTTTCGGACGCTGTCTCCGGCCTGCTGGAATCCATGCCCAAGCCCAAGCGGGTGAGTGAGTGGGCTTTTCCGAACCCGCGCACCGGGCGGCCCTACACGAAGAACTGTTACAAAATATGGAAGTTGGCCTGCGCGGCGGCCGGGGCCATGTATGTCAAACCCTATGCCGCGTTCCGTCATTCTTTCGCGTCCCAGATGGCCGAGGCCGGAGCAGGTTCCATGGCGATCCGGGAGCTGATGGGCCACGCGGACATCAGGACGACCACCATCTACACCCACCACCGCGGCGATGCCCTGAAACTGGCGGTGGACCGGGTCCAGAGATTGCCCGGAGCAACGGAATCGGTTGACGCCAAGCAGAAAAAAGGGTAGGGGAATGCACGCTTTTTGTGGGCCGATTTGTGGGCAGCTTGTGGGCGGGCAAAAACCAGCCGCCAAGAAGCCCGCAAACACTGGCTTTCCGCGCCCAGGGGGTGGGTTCGAATCCTACTCCCTCCGCCATGGACGACAAAAAGAATTTTGAAGGGTTGCTTCCCGGAGAGATGGCCGAGCCGGTCGAAGGCGCTCGCCTGCTAAGCGAGTGTATGCCGAAAGGTGTACCGTGGGTTCGAATCCCACTCTCTCCGCCAGATAATCAAGGGCCGGTTCCCGGTTGCACCGGAGCCGGCCCTATTTTGTTCCGGACTCCGGAACCCTTCTCCCTTTCGCCTTTTTCCGTTTGCCCGGACCGGGGCCTGGGGCCGACATCTGGACCGCCCTCATCACCACCCCAACATCTGCCGCTACCGCTATCCCTTCTACCTGGGATGCTCCCTGGTTTTCGGAATGGCCTGCGCCCGTCTGGCCGTCTGGCGGCCGGGAACAGAGCGCGGCGCGAGGCCTGGCGGGTAGGGCGGGCCGGTGGCCGGCGGCCGGGGATTTCCGCCAAGGGGATTCCCTTTGCGCCGGTATGGGGTTAAGATGCCCGTCAAAGTTCGAAGATTTGGGAAAGGTCTTTTCACCGGGCATGGAAAAACGCATCATCAGGGCCCTCCTTCAGATGCCCCCGGATTTTTCCCGGCAGAGGAGGTTCGTCCGGGAGCAGGCGGATCAGGGGTCGCCCTGGGGTGAGGCGGGGGTGCTGCTTCCCCTTTGCCATGGGGACGGTTCCGGCGGGGACGCCGGAGGCTGGTCCATGATCCTGAACAAGCGTTCCCCGGACGTGCCCCAGCCCGGGGATCTGTGCTTTCCGGGCGGGAGCCCCGAACCCCTGGCCGACCGCGCCGGGGCTCTGGTGTATCCTCTTCTCTCCGGCATCACCCGGCCCGGGGCCCTTTCCCGTTGGCTCTGGACCCGGCTGGAGGACGCCTGGCCCCTGGCCTTTTTCTGGGCCGCCAGCACCCGGGAGTGCTGGGAGGAGATGGGCGTGCCTCCCTGGCGGGTGGCTTTCCTGGGGGCTCTCCCCGGCTACCGGATGCTCTCCCGCAGGAAAATCATCTACCCCGTGGTGGGAAGGGTGGCCCCGGACGCGCTCATGCGCCTTTCCCGGGAAATCGCCAAGGTCATACGGGTTCCCTTGGCGGACCTTCTGAATCCCGAGAGCTATGGCGTTTATACCCTGGACATCACAGGGGAATTCCGCAAGATGTTTCCCGTGGACACCGTGGATGTCCCCTGTTTCCTGGTCCGCCAGCAGGATGGGCCCGATGAAATTTTATGGGGTGCCACCTTCCATATCGTGCTAACCTTTCTTTTTGCTGTGTTCGGGTTCACCCCCCCGGAGGGTGGCCCGGTCCGGGCCCGGGCTGAGTTGTATCCCGGCGAGGCCGGCCAGCCGGCCCGGGAAAACGGCCCCCACTGACCGGCGGGGTTTCCGGGCTCCCCCGGGTTTTGTTGACATCCGGATGGTTTTGTGGTTCTTGACTTCGACCGTGAAAATCCGTTCTTCGCCGCGCGGAGAGCGGGCCCATTCCCCATCAAGAGGGCGCTCCCATGAAATATCGATTCATCCTCACCCGTAACGACAGCAAGAACAAGCTCATCATCCGGGAGTTCTCCCAGCGTCCCGACGATACCACCGACCTTCTGGGCGTCCGGGAGTATGACTCCGCCAAGGTGCAGGCTGCCCTGGCCGCAGGCCCGCTGGCCCTGGCCGATGTTATCCGGGACGAGCGCCTGTATCCTCCCACCTCCTTCATGTTCATTTTGGCCGAGGCCCTGGAGCGGTTGTACGACCCGGAGCGGGGCGAGGGCCCGGAACTGGAGGTGGAGGAGGTGGACGTACTGCCCGCCGATATCCGCCGCGTGGAAGAAGCTGCGGAGAAAAAGGAAGAGGACCTCCTGGACGACGACGATGACGATGACGAATACGCCGAGGAGGATATCCTGGACGAGGATGAGGATTACAGCTCGGGCAAGATCCTCAAGGTGGAGGACACCGAGGCCGTGGCTGACGAGGAACCAGAGGAGTAAAGCCGGGGGAGCCCGTGGGAACCGCAATTCACCGGGAGCACGGCGATAGGAGCATCACGGCCGCCGTCCTCACCGTCACCACTTCCCGGACCCTGGCCACGGACAAGACCGGGGAGCTCATTCGCCGGGAGCTGGAAAAAGAGGGCCATCGGGTGGTGGACCATCGTCTGGCCCCGGATCACATTTTCGCCATCACATCGGCCCTCCGGGATATCCTGACCACCCATGCACCCCGGGTGGTCTTGGTGAACGGCGGAACGGGGATCAGCCCCACGGATGTCACCATCGAGGCGGTCCGCCCCCTCCTGGACAAGGAGATGCCGGCCTTCTCGGCCCTGTTCGCCCATCTTTCCTTCGAGGAGGTGGACACGGCGGCCCTCCTCTCCCGGGCCATGGCCGGAACCCTGGACTCCTCCCTCATATTCTGCCTGCCCGGCAGTTCCCGGGCCTGCAAGCTGGCCCTCGCCCAACTCATCCTCCCGGAATTATCCCACATGGCGGCCCACGCGGCCGGTAAGGTCTGAAACCCCGGGTCCTTGATCCCTTCACCCGGGTATCCGCACCTGAGGATTCCCCTTTTATCTGGATCTGCGGTTGTCAAAAAGCCTGTTTGATCGGAGGAGGGAAAAGCCCTCCCCGGCGATGCAGGGGAATGACGGCCTCAAGCGATGGGCTCACCAACCCAAAACGACAGGATTTTTGGAAACAGCCCATAATTGATGACCCTGCAACAAGTCGCCGGGGTGACGGTTGAGAGTGGTTTCAGGACTTGTTGCCGCTTCATCATAATTACCCCCGGAAACGCTTCACCACGAGGACCCCATGACGCCCATCCTGGAAACCATCCTCCCCATTTTTCTGGTGATCTTTCTGGGGTGGGGGCTTTCGTCCCTGGGGAAGATCTCCGGGGCCGTGGTGGAGGAGGTCAACCGGCTGGTGTTTTACGTGGCCATCCCGGCCATGATCTTTTCCAAGGTGGCCAGGGTTCCTTTTCACAGCCACTTCCATCCGGTCCTGGCCCTGGGGGTCCTGGCCTGCGCCGGAGCGGCCTTTTTCGCGGGCATTTTTCTGGTGCGCCTTCTCCGGGTGCCCCGGCCCCTGGCGGGGACTTTTGTCCAGAGCGGGTTCCATGGCAACCTGGGCTATGTGGGCCTGGCCGTGGCCTATTATTTCCTGGGCGAATCCGGATTTGCCGAAGCCGGCATCCTGGCCGCCTTTCTCATGCTCCTCCAGAACGTCCTGGCGGTCACGGCCCTTTCCCTGTACGCTCCCGCCGGTGGCCGGGAGATGACCCCGGCCTGGCGGTTGAAGAAGATCGCGGGAAACCCCGTCATCCTGTCGGCCGGGGCCGGGGTGCTGTTCTCCATGTCGGGCCTCTCCCTTCCAGTGGTGGCGGACCGGTTCCTGGGCATCGTCTCGGGCATGGCCCTGCCCACGGCCCTTCTGGTCATCGGGGCCTCCCTGTCCTTTTCCGTTCTCCGGGAAAATCTGAAATGGGCGGCCGCAGCCGGGGCGGTGAAGCTGGTTTTCCTCCCGGCCCTGGGGTATGCCCTGTTTACGGTCCTGGATTTCCCGCCCCAGGCCGTGCTGCCGGGCATCATCCTTCTGGCCGCGCCCACGGCCACCATCACCCGGGTCATGGCCGGGGAAATGGGGGGCTCGGCCAGCCTGGCCTCGGCGGCGGTTTCCGCCAACACCCTGTTCTCGGCGGCCACCTACGTGTTCTGGCTGACGGTGGCCGGCTGAGGGAAGAAAGGATTCCAAGGGGTTCATGACCAGGACCACAATCGAGCAAAGTTTCGGGCCGGTGCGCTTCCTCCCCGGCCCCAACCGGGGCAAGTACCCCCACTGCCACAGCGTGTACGTGGAGGGGGCGGGCCTGTTGATCGATCCGGCCTCGGATCGGGAGCGCCTGATCCGCCTTCGGGACGAGGAGGGGGTGTCCATGGTGTGGCTCTCCCACTGGCACGAGGATCACCTGGCCCACCTGGACCTCTTTCCCGGCGTGCCCGTTTGGGTTCACGAAAGGGACGCCGGGCCCCTGTCCGGCGTGGAAGCCTTCCTGGACGCCTACGGCCTGCCCGAGGCAGGTCCCCTTAGAGAGTTCTGGCGGCCGGTGCTCCGGGACCAGTTCCATTTCGTTCCCCGGGTCCCGGATCGGATCCTCCAGGGTGGGGAGACCATCTCCCTGGGCGTGACGGACGTCCGGGTCATCCATGCCCCGGGGCACACCCCGGGGAATCTCGCCCTGTACTTCGAAAAACCCGGGGTCCTTTTCCTGGCCGACTACGACCTCACCCCCTTCGGCCCCTGGTACGGAGACCTGGAATCCAGCATCGAAGACACCGAGAAGTCCGTGAATCTCCTGGCCCAAATTCCGGCCCAGGCCTGGCTCGCTTCCCACGAAACCGGCGTGTTCACCGGCGATATTCCCCGCCTGGCCCGGGAATACCTGGCCGTGGCCGGCCGCCGGGAGGAGCGGCTGTGGGAATTCCTCTCCCAACCCCGGAGCCTGGACGACATCGTGGACCAGTGGATCGCGTACCAGAAGCCCCGGGAGCCCCGGGAGTTCTTCGCCTATGCCGAGGCGGCCCTCATGGGCAAGCACCTGGAAAGGCTGGCCCGCCTGGGCCGGGCCCGGGAGGAATCCGGCCGGTGGATGCGGGCCTGATCCCGGCGGGAACCGCCCGGGCAGTGTTCCCTTGGGAAAAGGGATCTTCCCGGACGCCCGATGGTTTCCGGATCTGCTTCGGGTTTCCGGTACTCTCTTCCTGGATTCCGGCTCCCCGCCCGGGCGAGGCAGGGCTTCGCCAAAATGACGGGCGGCGGGGTCCAAACCACCGGCCAAGCGGGTTTTCTTCTCCCCCTTCAATCAGACTGGGATTTTGACGGCCGCTTCCTGGGACAGGCTCTTTCGCTTGGCAGCCATGTTTCGTGAAACTGAATAACTCGATTGCTTCTTTAGTCAGAACAAATGATGGGCCAACAACTCTCCGTGATCCTTGAAAATCCTTTCAGCATGCCCCATATTGGATTTTAGGCCGGAGGCATGAAAACCGGGATTCGCGGCCTTGATTTGGGCGCAGGATGTGGTAGGAGGGAACCGGTTTTCCGAAACATGGGAAACCGCCATTGGCAGTTTTTTCCTGGGTGAAAAAACGGGATTCGCCCCCTTTTAGATGGGCGGGAGACGCATGAAGGCTTTATTGGCGCTTGAAGACGGCCGGGTCTTTTCCTGCAGGTCCTTCACCGGACCCGGGGAGGCGTTCGGCGAAGTGGTTTTCAACACCGGCATGACCGGTTACCAGGAAGTGCTCACCGATCCGTCCTACCGGGGCCAGATGGTGGCCATGACCTATCCCCTGGTGGGCTGCTACGGGACCAACGAAGAAGATGTGGAGAGCGACCGCATCCAGGTGTCCGCCTTTCTGGTCCGGGAGTACCAGGAGCACCCCAACAATTTCCGTTCCTCGGCCACGTTGAAGGACTATCTCCGGTCCCAGGGCGTTCTGGGGGTGGAGGGCTTCGACACCCGTGCGCTCACTCGCCACATCCGGGAAAAGGGCGCCATGCGGGGGGGCATCTCCTCCCTGGACACGGACCCCGCCTCCCTGGTGGCCCGGGTTCGGGCGACGCCCTCCATGGCCGGTCTGGATCTCGCCACGGCCGTGAGCACGGAAAAACCCTATTTCTTTGAAAATGGACGCCCCGGCCCCCTGATGGAGGCGTTTCCCGAGGCCCCGGCCTGGCGTATGCGGGGCGAAAAAAAGGCCGTGGTGGCCTTTGACTTCGGGGTCAAGTACAACATCTTAAGATGTCTGGAAGACGTGGGCTGCGAGGTCCTGGTTGTGCCTGCCAGGACAACGGCCGAGCAGGTCCGGGCACTTTCTCCGGACGGGGTCTTCCTGGCCAACGGCCCCGGGGACCCCGAGCCCCTGGACTACGCCATCCGCACCATCCGCGACCTCCTGGACTTCCGGCCCCTGTTCGGCATCTGCCTGGGCCACCAGCTTCTGGGCCTGGCCCTGGGGGGCAAAACCTACAAGCTCAAGTTCGGCCACCGGGGCGTCAACCAGCCGGTGAAGGACCTGGCCACCGGGCGGGTGGAGATCACCAGCCAGAACCACGGGTTTGCCGTGGACTCGGACAGCCTGCCCAAAAGCGAGGCCCGGCTTACCCAGGTCAACCTGAACGACAACACCTGCGAGGCCTTTGATCACATAAGCCTGCCCGTGTTCGCGGCCCAGTACCATCCCGAGGCGAACCCGGGGCCCCACGACGCCCGGCACCTGTTCTCCCGTTTCGCCCGGATGATGGAGGAGCGCGGGAAATAACACGCCTCCGCCCCGGGGCGAGGGCTTTTCACTACACTCCACGGCCCGCCGCCGGCTTCAGGCGGCGGATGTTGATGAGACGGGATAACACATCCGGCTTCAGCCGGTGGATACTCCTTTTGGAATAACGAACCGCCCGCCCTCCGGGGGGCGCGGAACAGGGAGGAGGGGCTTTTGCGCCGGAAACGGCCTGGCCCCGGAACCGCGAACCAAGCCCATGCCCAAACGCACGGACATCGAGAAGATCCTCATCATCGGGGCCGGTCCCATCATCATCGGCCAGGCCTGCGAGTTCGACTATTCCGGCACCCAGGCCTGCAAGGCCCTGCGGGAAGAGGGCTACCAGGTGGTCCTGGTGAACTCCAATCCCGCCACCATCATGACCGACCCGGAAATGGCGCACCGCACCTATGTGGAGCCCGTGACCCCGGAGGTCGTGGCCCGGATCGTGGAAAAGGAGCGGCCCCAGGCCGTGCTCCCCACCCTGGGGGGGCAGACGGGCCTGAACACCGCCGTGGCCGTGGCCAAAATGGGCGTGTTCGACGCCTATGGTGTGGAGATGATCGGGGCCTCGGTGCCGGTCATCGAAAAAGCGGAAAGCCGGGAGCTTTTCCGGGCCGCCATGGCGAAGATCGGGTTGAAGCTGCCGAAAAGCGTCATCGTCACGGATCTTTCCGAGGCCCGGGACGCGGCGGCTGAACTCGGGTATCCGGTCATCTGCAGGCCCAGCTTCACCCTGGGGGGCACGGGCGGCGGAGTGGCCTACAACCGGGAGGACCTGGAGGGATTTCTGAAAAAGGGGCTGGATGCCTCCTTCATTCATCAGGTCATGCTGGAGGAGAGCATCCTGGGATGGAAGGAATACGAGCTGGAGCTGATGCGCGACAAGAACGACAACGTCGTCATCATCTGCAGCATCGAGAACATGGACCCCATGGGCGTCCACACGGGAGACTCCATCACCGTGGCCCCGGCCCAGACCCTGACGGACAGGGAATACCAGGCCATGCGGGACGCCTCCATCCAGGTCATGCGGGAGATCGGGGTCACGACCGGCGGGTCCAACGTCCAGTTCGCCGTGAACCCGGTAAACGGGGAAATGGTCATCATCGAGATGAACCCCCGGGTGTCCCGGTCCAGCGCGCTCGCCTCCAAGGCCACGGGATTTCCCATCGCCAA
>JAHJUF010000080.1 GCA_018829095.1 Pseudomonadota bacterium
AGGAAAAAGAAAGGGTTTCCCCCAAACCCCCTTCCCAAAGAAAACCTGCGTCATGGGCCGGGGACTGCGCTGGCAGGAACCAATACCCAGGCAGATCGAAACGCCAGGGCTTTTCCCCAAGGCGACATCCGGAAAAATTCGACCTGTGGCAACCTCCGAATCCATCCTTTCGCCCCGGCGGCCCGGCCAGAGCCCCCCCTTTGAAAAAGGGGGGATAGGGGGGATTTTTTTGCTTTTTCGGATTTTAACTTCGCCAGAGGATTTCCCCCTGCGAGCCTGCCACCTGTCCATGAACAGGACCTTGGCCTGACGACAAACGGATGAGTCAAAAAGGTAAAAAGATGAAAAAAAAGAAATCCCCCCTGCCCCCCTTTTTCAAAGGGGGGGGGCACGGGCCGGACGCATCCTTCAATGGCCCGGCCTTTGGAAGCCAGACATGCCTTGGCCCGGCTGAGCCGATTTTTTGCATCTGCGGTTTCTTTGAACTTTTCCTAAAAGCCCCCGCTCAGACCTTCAGCCCCTCCTCATACCCCTCCCGGATGGCCTCGGTGATGCGCCGGGGGTCCTTGGCGTCGCCGATGGTGACAAAGGGCACATCCTCGTTCTCCAGGGCCTGGGAGAGGTCGTTCCGGGAGGTGGCGCCCACAGCCAGGATGACCGTGTCCGCCGGAATGGACTCCCGGCCCTCGGGGGTCTCCACCACCACGGCGGCGTCCTCGATGCCCAACAGCCGGGTGTTGGGTTTCAAATTCACGCCGCACATGCGCAGGCATTTCATGAGGGACCAGCGGCTGGTCTTGCCCACGTTGGCCGCCATCTTGTCCACCAGGTCGATCACCGTGACGTTCCGGCCGGACCGGTGGCAGGCCCGGGCCAAAAATTCGGGCGTTTCAGCATTGTGGTACAGGAGAAAAGCCAGGGTCGCCTCATCCGGCGCGTCCAGGAGGGACACGTAATGGGCGGTCTCGCAGCCCGTGGCGCTCCCGCCCACGATGACCACGTTCTTGCCGATATGGGGCACCCGTTCGGCCAGCACGTCCCAGGCGTCCTTTACATGGGGCTTGTCCACGCCCGGGACCTTCAGGCTCATGGGCCGGGCCCCCGTGGCGGCCACCACCAAGTCCGGCTTTTCCTCCACCACCTGGACCGGGGTGAGCGGCGTGTTCAGGCGGATGTCCACGCCAGCCTCCCGGGCCCGGGAAACCAGACTTTTCACCGCGTTTCCAAACTCCCCCTTGCCCGGCGGCGCCTGGGCCAGATTCACCTGTCCCCCCAGACGGTCCGAGACCTCGAACAGGGTCACCTTGTGCCCCCGCCCGGCGGCCGTGATGGCAAACGACAACCCGGCCGGCCCTCCCCCGGCCACGAAAATGCGCTTCACCTTCTCCGAGGCAGGCGGCAGGGCCTCGTACTCGTGGCCGCACCGGGGGTTCATGACGCAGGTCACGGCCTGGCCCAGGAACACGGAGTCAAAACACCCCTGGTTGCAGGCGATGCAGGGCACGGCCTGGGAAAGCCGCCCGGTGCGGGCCTTTTCCGGCAGGTCCGGGTCCGCCAGAAGCGGCCGGCCCCAGCAGATGAGGTCGCACATCCCGGCCCGGAGCGCCCGCTCGGCCACCACCGGGTCCCCCAGGCGGTTGGACCCGAAAACCGGCACGGTCACGGCCTCCTTGATCCCCCGGGCGAGGTACAGGTACGCGCCGGGCGGCACGTTGGACGTCAACTGGGGCACGTTGGTCTCGTGCCAGCCGCCCGTGACGTTCACGAAATCGATCCCCACCGCCTCGGCCCGGGCCGCGAACTCGGCGGACTCGGCGTTGGTGTTGCCGCCGGGCATGAACTCGTTGCCCGCGATGCGCATACCCAAGGGCACGTCCGGCCCCAGGGCTTCCCGCACCGCAGCCAGGACCTCCAGGGGAAAACGCATGCGGTTTTCCGGGCTGCCGCCGTATTCGTCCGTGCGCTGGTTGGTGACAGCGGAAAGAAACTGGCTCATGAGGTAGCCTGTGCAGGCGAGGA
>JAHJUF010000081.1 GCA_018829095.1 Pseudomonadota bacterium
CACCAGCCCCACCACCATGGGCAGCGCCACCGTCGCCGCGAACACCGGCGCGCCGCCCCCGGAAAACACCGAGGAGACGCCCCCCACGGTGCCGCTTAGGTCCATGACCCCGGAAAACACCATGATGCCCGCGATCATGTAGACCATGGATGCCAGGGACCGGTTGAACAGCACTTTCCGCAACAGGGCCGCGCCCACCCGGTTGGCCGCTCCGGTCCAGGCGATGGCCGCCGCCAGGGCCGCCAGAAGCCCGGCCTCGGCCGGGGGAGCGGTCCGACCCAGGGCCCCGGCTGCCGCCCTGAAGGCCGGGGAGAGCGCCGCCGCCCCGGCCACCACGATGAGCACGGGCACCAGCTCCAGAAAGAAGCCCTTGAGGTTCCGGGGACCTTTTTTCCCGCTTCCGTTGCCCGGCTTCAGGGGCCGGAGCAGGACCAGGTACCCGGCCCCGGCCATGGCCAGGGCCAGGGGCGCCTGGCAGGCCACCCAGACCCAGAGGGGGATGCCCGAGAGGGCCACCGTGAGGATCACCCCCGGGTACAGGGGCCAGCAGAACTCCCACAAGTGGCGGAACCAGTAGTTCACCAGGGCCTTGTGCTGGGCCGGGAGCCCCGAGCCCCGGGAGATTTCCTCCACCATGGGCGCGGAGAACACCGCGCCGCCGGGCATGGGCAAAAGCCCGATCAGGGCCGGGAACAGGGTGAGGTTCAGCCTTGGGTTGGCGGAGAAGCCCTGGTAGGCGGAAAGAAGCCGCCGCATCTGTCCGGTCTGCTCCAGGAGATGGGAGAGCACCAGGATCAGGGACACCACGGCGGCCAGAAGCAGGGTCCGGTGATCGGCCAGGCTGGCCGCCACGGCCCGGGCCAGGGGCCAGGGCCCCATGCCCGAGGAAATCCCCAGGGCCAGGGCCCCGGCCAGAAGCGCGGTGCCCAGGGAAACCTTCCGGCGGATGAGGATCACCACCAGCACGAAAACCAGGGTCAAACGGAGAAGAGCCATCATAACGGTTTGGCCTCGAAACAGGGCCGGTGCGGATTGCCCTGTATAAAAAATAAGAAAATCAAAAGATTACGCCGGTGGAGCGGTCGCCAAAACAAGAACGTTCCATGGGCAAGCCCGAGCCGGGCTCCCTCTTTTCCAAGCCGGGCGGGGGGGATTCGTTGGAAATGCCGAGCGCCCCGAATCTGGCTCCCCACGGTCCTTGAATTGAAGGAGGACGGGGTTTTTCCAGGCGTTCGACCCGGTTTCCCCAAGCCTCCCGGGATGACAGGAGCCAAAAAGGGCCGCCTCGGGCGCGAGTCCCCGAGCCCGTTTCCCGGGGTTCATACCACTTGCGGCGTTTTTTTTCATGGCCTGGGGCAAAGTTTCCCCGGCCCCGGCCCACTGCCCGCGCTTGACTTTGGGACGGGTTCCCCCTTGAATGAGCCGGGATACCGCTCCTTTCCGGTTCATCCGGCTGAAGCGCGCCCGGACCGGGTCCCCCCCTTTGAAAAAGGGGGGCAGGGGGGATTTCTTTTTTGTTTGGCTTTTTGTCTTTTCCTTTTCCGTCTCTTGCGGAGCCTTTCCATGAAGTACGAAGCGGGCATCGTGGGCGGCTGCGGGCACGCCGGGCTGCCCCTGGCCCTGGTGCTGGCCGGGCGCGGGCTGCCCGTTTTGGCCTTTGACACGGACGCAACGGCCGTGGAGATCGTCCGGGCCGGGCGCATGCCCTTTCTGGAGGAGGGCGGTCCCGAGGCCCTGGAATCGGCCCTGGCCTCCGGGAACCTCGCGGTCACGGACAAGCCCGGCGAGATCGGCGCCTGCGGGTTCGTGATCCTGGTGGTGGGGGGCGAGGACCCGGATTTTTTGCTTTTGGTGTTGGAGGGTCTGATCCCCCATCTTTCCGACGGCCAGGTCCTGGTGCTTCGGTCCACGGTCATGCCCGGGACCACGGAAAAGGCGGCCCGGCTCCTGGCCGCCCGTGGGCTTCACCTGGGAGTTGCCTGCTGCCCGGAGCGTATCGCCCAGGGCCGGGGCGTCCTGGAGATCCCCCGGCTGCCCCAGATCGTGAGCGCCCTGGACCCGGAGACCCTGGCCCGGGTGGGGGAGCTGTTTCTGAAAATCTGCCCCTCGGTGAAGGAGCTTCCCGTGGCCGAGGCGGAGTTCGCCAAGCTCATGACCAACGCCTGGCGCTACATCCGGTTCGCGGCCGCCAACCAGTTCCACGCCCTGGCCGGGGCAGCAGGCATGGATTTCCACCGGATTCTCGTTGCCTGCCAGGAGGACTACCCGCGCCTGGACGGGGTCGCCGGTCCGGGATTCGCGGCCGGGCCGTGCCTGGAAAAGGACACCCGCATGATGGCCGCCTGGATGCCCGATGCCTTTCCCCTGGGCATGGCGGCCCTTTCCGTGAACCAGTCCATGCCGGAATTCCTGGTGGACCGGGCCGCCGGACGCCTGGATCTTTCCTCCTCGGTGGCGGGCATCCTGGGCATGGCCTTCAAGGCCGGGAGCGACGACCCCCGCCACAGCCTCTCCTACCGGCTCCGGGACCTTTTGGCTTCACGATGCCGGGAGGTTCTCTGCACAGACCCCCTGGTGCAGGACCCGGACCTGGTTCCCATGGCGGAGGTCCTGGCCCGGGCGGACGTCCTTTTTGTGGGGGCGCCCCACCAGGCCTATCATGGCCTGGCCCCCCGGCCCGGGACCCTGGTCCTGGACCCCTGGGGCATCCTGGGCCGGGAGGAGGGGGCATGAAGGGCACGGTCCTGGTCACCGGCGCGGCGGGATTCATCGGCGGGTATCTCGTGCCCGAACTGTTAGACGCGGGCTTTCGCGTGACCGGCCTGGACAACCTCTCCAAGTACGGCCCGATGAAACGGAGTTTCGACGACCACCCGGATTATTGTTTTGTCCAGGGCGACGCCCGGGACCCGGTTCTCATGGAGCGCCTGGCCCTGGACTCGGACTATCTCGTGGCCGGGGCGGCCATGGTGGGGGGCATCGGCTATTTTCACCGGTTCGCCTACGACCTTTTCGTCCACAACGAGCGGGTCACTGCCGCCGCCTTTGATGCGGCTCTGGCCTCCTTCCGGGCCGGGCGGATGCTGCGCGTGGTGGTGATCTCCTCGTCCATGGTGTTCGAGCGGGCCACGGAGTTCCCCACGCCGGAGAGCCACCTTTCCGACTGCCCGCCCCCGGAAAGCGCCTACGGGTTCCAGAAGCTGGCCTGCGAGGTTTTTGCCAAAGCGGCCCGGGACCAGCACGGCCTGCCCTTTGCCATCGCCCGGCCCTTCAACTGCGTGGGCGTGGGCGAAACGCACCCCCTGGCCGCTGGCGAGTCCCCGGCCAAGGCCCGGTCCCTGGCCCTGGGCCACGTGCTCCCCGAGCTGGCCGTGAAGATCGTGACCGGCAAAAAGGGCGAGCCCCTGCACATCCTGGGGGACGGCCTCCAGGTCCGCCACTACACTCACGGCCCGGACCTGGCCCGGGGCATCCGCCTGTGCATGGAGCATCCGGCGGCGGAAAACGAGGATTTCAACCTGTCCACCTCCGTCCCCCACACGGTCCTGGATCTGGCCCGGGAGATCTGGTCCCGCCTCCGGGGCGACGAGCCCTTCCAACACGTCTCCGGCCCGCCCTTTGCCCACGATGTGCGCCTGCGCTCCCCCAACGTGGAGAAGGCAAAAAACCTCCTGGGCTTTTCCGCGGACACCCCCCTGGCCACGGTTCTGGACGAGGTGCTCCCCTGGGTGCGGGACGCGGTGGGCAAGGGGGTGCTGTGAGGCCCATGGACAGGGAACTCGTCAGCATCGTCATCCCCGTTTTCGAAGAGGGGGAGAACATCGTGGAGTGCCTGGGGGGGCTTGCCCGGGCGCTTTCCGGTGTGCCCCACGAGATCCTGATCTGTTACGACCAGGAGGGGGACTCCACCCTGGCCGCCATCCGGGGCATGGACAGCCCGCCGGAGAACCTGCGGCTGGTGAAAAACGACCTGGGGCCCGGGCCGGGGTTCGCCATGCGGGCCGGGTTCGCGGCGGCCGGGGGGGACGTGGTGGTGAGCTTCATGGCGGACCTGTGCGACCCGCCGGAGGTGGTGGTGAAAATGGCGAAAAAGGTCCGGGCGGGTGCGGCGGTGGTGGGGGGCGTCCGGGGCCCGGAGGACCTGGGAACGGGCCTGAAGGGCGGCCTGAAGCGTCTGGCGGGGTTTGCCCTGGAAAAGGCGGGCTTTTTTGCTGCAGACCCCACCAACAACTTCCGGGCCTACGACGCCGGGTTCCTGGCCCGGGCGCGGCCCCTGGCCCGGGGGTTCGACCTGGCCCTGGAACTCACGGTCAAGGCCTGGAGCCAAGGGCTGTCCGTGGAAGGGGTGGCCTCGTCCTACTCGGAACGGAGCCGGGGCGAAAGCTCGTTCCGTCTTTCCCGGGATTTTGCCGGGTACCTCCGGTGGTTTTCCCTGGCCCTGGCCCGGGCGCTCGCGGCCCGGCCCCGCGCCCCTCTGCCCTAGCACGGCATCTCCAACGAATCCCCCCGCCCCCCTTTGGAAAAGGGGGGAGTTCCGGCCGGGGCGCTTTCCGAAACGCCCATCCTTTTGACGACCGCCCTATAGCCAGTCCTTTCTCCTGAACAGGATCAGCATCATCACGGCCAGGGCCGTCATCACTCCCCATATGGCCGGGTATCCCCATTGCCAGGACAACTCGGGCATATGCTGGAAATTCATGCCGTAAACCCCCACCACGAAGGTCAGGGGAATGAAGATGGTGGCGATGACCGTGAGGACCTTCATGACCTCGTTCATGCGGTTGGAGGCCTGGGACAGGTAGATGTCCAGCACTCCGCTCATGACGTCCCGGAAGGTCTCCACGGTTTCCATGACCTGGATCGAGTGGTCGTGGAGGTCCTTGACGTACATGCGCATGTCCGGGCCGAACAGGCTGCCCTCGGCGCGTTCCAGGCGGGCCACCATGTCCCGGAGGGGCCAGACGGCCTTGCGGAGGAAGATCACCTGGCGTTTCTGCTGCTGGATGTCCGAGAGCACTGCGACCCGGGGGTCCTCCAGCACCTCGGCCTCCATGGTTTCCATGTGCTCGGCCATGGTTTCCACCACCAGGAAGTAGTTGTCCACCAGGGTGTCCATGAGGGTGTAGGCCAGATAGTCCGCCCCCCGGCTCCGGATGCGGCCCTTGGCGTGGCGGATGCGGTCCCGGATGGGGCCGAAGATGTCGCCCGGCGTCTCCTGGAAGGACAGGACCACGCCCTGGCCCACCACCAGGCTCACCTGCTCGTTCAGCATCTCCCCGTCCTGGAAGTAGATCATGCGCACCACGAAGAAGATTTTTCCGTCGTACTCCTCCATCTTGGCGCGCTGACCCGTGTGCACCACGTCCTCCAGGAGAAGAGGGTGCAGGTCCAGGAGGCTTCCCACCTTTTCCACCAGGCCCACGTCGTGGACCCCGGAAACGTTGATCCAGGTCACCCCCTGGCTCTCCATCATGGTCCGGCAGTCCTCCAGGCTGGCGGCCTCCTTTTCCTCCAGGGAGTCCGGGGAGTAGCCGAGGACCGAAAGGGTGGCCGGGGCCCGGCCATTTTCGCCCACGTAGACCATGGTCCCGGGCGGCAGTCCGGCCTTTTTGGAGCGTCGTGGCAGGGACATGGCTGCCTCCTTCAACGGGTTGGGGTTTTCGGGGCAGGAGAGGGGAGGGGGCTTTCGCCGTCCTTGTCAATCATAGCATATTTGTGCGGCATGGTGCCAGGATGAAACCGGGAGAAACAGGACCATGAATGAGAGGCCTGCCCTGGCCATCACCCTGGGTGCCCCCTGCTGATTTTGTTGGGCTCTTTGCGGACTCACCATCCTGTTTCCACCCTCCGAACCCTTCCCCTGGGCGTCCTTCTTCCTGCCCTGCCTCGATCCCCAGGACGCGGGCGTTCCGCGGGTGAAGAGTTTCACACGCGAGGGCGTTGCAATTTTCCTTGCCCCAAGATACAGTTTTTCATCCCGTATAATCCCTGGCCGCCTCGATGGTTTGGCGGCTCTGGAGAAGAACCCTCTCCGACCCCGTTTTTCCCAGGAAGGGGGGCGAGGGGAACTGCTGCTTTTCCGTCACGCCCCACACCCGCTTTGGGAGGATTTGGAACATGTCGAGCCGCCGCAGAACCCTGCCTGGCAAAGGAGCCCTTGCCGGGCTTTGCCTGATCCTCATCGCCCTGTCCGCTTCCGGCGCCCTGGCCCAGACCCGGACAGTGAATAGCCTGGCCGATGACTCTTCCCCGGGCACCCTGCGATACGAGATAGGGAATGCCTTTCCCGCGGACATCATCGACATCACGGTCACGGGGACCATTCTCCTTGTCGGCGGCGATATCCCCATCGAAAGCAATCTCACCATCATCGGCCCCGGAGCCCGGGACCTCACGGTGGACGCCAATTACACCGGCCGGATCTTCAACGTGGGCGCAGGCGTGGTCTCCATCTCCGGCATGACCCTGGCCCGGGGCCTTGCCCAGGGAATGGACGGCAGTCCCGGATCCCCGGCCGATGGCGGCGGACCGGGCATGGGCGGCATTCTTCTGGTCCAGGCCAGCGCTGCGGTAACCCTCGCCGACTGCGAGCTGAGGGACGGCCAGGCCGTGGGCGGCATGGGCGGCGAGTGGTCGGAGGACGGCGCGGGCGGCGGCGGCGCGGGCCTGGGCGGCGGCGTGTACGTGGAGAGCGCGGGCGTCTTCAATGCCGTGAACTGCCTTTTTGACAACAACCAGGCCCTGGGCGGCCAGGGCGGGATGGAGAACTTCGCGGGCGGCGGCGGCGCGGGCATGGGC
>JAHJUF010000082.1 GCA_018829095.1 Pseudomonadota bacterium
CAGGTGTGCGACGACTACCTGGCCCAGATGACCCGGCGCTCGAACAAGCTCGATTTCGAACTCCCGGACCGGCAGCTGGCCTGCGCGCTTATCGGAAGCAGCCTGGGAAAGAATTACTTCGCGGCCATGGCCTGCGCGGCCAACTACGCCTGGGCCAACCGCCAGATCCTCATGCACCAGGCCCGGGAGGCTTTTGAGAAGGCGCTCTCCCTGGGGCCCCGGGACGTGGCCATGCGGCTTTTGTGGGACGTGTGCCACAACGTGGCCAAGCAGGAGACCCATATCATGAAGGGCCGGGAGCGTGCCCTCCTCGTGCACCGGAAGGGCGCCACCCGGTCTCTGGGTCCCGGGAGCCTCCTGCTGCCCCCGGAGTTCCGGAAGACGGGCCAGCCCGTGCTGGTGCCCGGGGACATGGGCCGGGCCTCGTACATCCTGAAGGGCACGGCCCGGGCCGAGGCGGAAACCTTTTCCAGCGCCTGCCACGGCGCGGGCCGGGTCCTTTCCCGCTCGGCCGCCAAAAAGGCCGCCCGGGGCCGGGACATCGCCCGGGAACTGGCGGACAAGGGCATCCTGGTGCGCTGGACCGGACGGGCCACCCTCATGGAGGAGATGCCCGAGGCCTACAAGGACGTGTCCGACGTGGTGGACGTGGTGGCCGGCGCGGGTCTCGCCGAAAAGGTGGCCCGGCTTCGGCCCTTGGCCGTGGTGAAGGGGTAGGGCGGCTCTCCCGCCTTTCCCGGGATGGGCCGATGGAAAAAGGCGCGCCCTGGGAATCGGGCGGCGGCGTATTCTAATTTGCTTCTTCATCCGGCGGTTTGCGCCGGAAGGATTCGCAGGTGAATATGGGCCCATGGGAAGCGTTGATTCTGGGGGTGGTCCAGGGGTTGGCGGAGTTTTTGCCCGTGTCCAGTTCCGGGCACCTGGTTCTGGCCCAGCACCTGCTGGGCATGCGGGAGCCGGAACTGCTCTTTGACGTGGCGGTCCACGCCGGGACCCTTCTTGCGGTGCTAGTGGTGTTTAAGGCCGCCATCTTCGAGGCTGTGGGCGGGTTTTTCTGGTTTCTGGCCCGGGCGGGCCGCCGGGAGCCCGTGGTCTGGGACGCCGGGGCCCGGGTGGCCGGGCTGGTGATCCTGGGCTCCGTGCCCACGGCTATCCTGGGGCTTTCGGTGGAGCACTGGATGGAGTGGGCCTTTGCCTCCCTGCCCCTGGTGTGCGCCATGCTGACCGTCACCGGCGCGGTCCTCTGGCTCACCCGCCGGGCTCCGGCGGGCGGCGCGGACGCCTCGGGGCTCACGGTCCGCCAGGGCCTCATCATGGGCGTGGTCCAGGGGCTTGCCGCCATCCCGGGCATCAGCCGGTCCGGCACCACCATCGCCGCCGGGCTGTTCTCGGGCATGGACCGGCCCACAGCGGCCCGGATGTCGTTTCTCATGAGCATCCCGGCCATTTGCGGGGCCGTGCTCCTCACCGCCTTGAAGGCGGACCCGGGAGCCCTGGCGGCCCAGTGGCCGGTCATGGTCCTGGGGGGGGCCGCCGCCGCTGTCACGGGCTACGCCGCCCTGCGCCTCCTCCTGGGCCTGCTGTCCCGGGGCCTGTTCCACTGGTTCGCCCTGTACTGCTGGCTGGTGGCGGCCGGGGGGTTCGGAGCTTTGATGCTGGGGTATTGAGGTTCGGGTTCTGAAAGTTTGCTCGATGACTTCCCTTTTCAGGAAGCAGGGCATAACTACTGAAAAACGCAAAGTTTTTTGAAGGGGGTGTGGGGGAAACTTTTTTTCAAAAAAGGTTCCCCACAAAATCCCGTTCAACAGGTTTTTCCCCACAACCGAGAGGGAGGAGGCGCATGAATCCGAACATCTTCCGGGAGTACGACATCCGGGGCCTGGTGGACAAGGACATGGACGACGAGGACGTGTACCGCATCGGCCGGGGCATCGGCGCGTACCTCGCGGCCCGGGGCAAGCGCCGGGTCACCCTGGGCGGGGACTGCCGCCTGTCCACCCCGCGCTACGCGGACCGGGTGTGCCAGGGGCTCATGGACAGCGGCCTTGATGTCATTGACCTGGGCATGGTGCCCACGCCGGTGTTCTACTTTTCGGTCCACCATCTGGACACGGACGGCGGCGTCCAGGTCACGGCCAGCCACAACCCGCCGGAATACAACGGGTTCAAGGTCATGTGCGGCAAGGACACCCTCCATGGGGACCAGATCCGGGAGATCGGCCGGATCGTGGAGGCCGGAGAGTTCGTGGAGGGAAAGGGCTCCCGGAGCAAGGCCGACGTCATCGCGCCCTACAAGGAATACTTCTTCAAGAACATCCACGTGAAAAAGCCCCTGCGGATCGGCGTGGATGCGGGCAACGGTTCGGCGGGATTCGTGGCCGTGCCCATCCTCAAGGCTACCGGCTGCGAGGTCCACGACATCTTCTGCGACCCGGACGGCCGGTTTCCCAATCATCCCCCGGACCCCACGGTGCCGAAAAACATGGAGGACCTCATCCGCCTGGTGCGGGAAAAGGGCCTGGACGTGGGCATCGGCTACGACGGCGACGGCGACCGCATCGGCGTGGTGGACGAGAAGGGGACCATGATCTGGGGCGACCAGCTCATGATCATCTTCTCCCGGGAGATTTTGTCCCGGAAGCCCGGGTCCACCTTCGTGTCCGAGGTGAAGTGCTCCAAGACCATGTACGACGACATCCGGGCCCACGGGGGCAACGCCATCATGTGGAAGACCGGGCACTCCCTCATCAAGGGCAAGATGAAGGAGGTGGACGCCGAGCTGGCCGGGGAGATGAGCGGCCACATATTCTTCCAGGACCGCTTCTTCGGGTTCGACGACGCCACCTACGCCTCCTGCCGCCTCCTGGAGATCCTGGCCGACACGGGCAAGACCGTGAGCGAGCTGTTGGCTGACGTGCCCAAAACCTTCACCACCCCGGAGATCCGGGTGGAATGCCCGGACGACCTCAAGTTCGATGTGGTGGCCAAAGTCACCCAGCATTTCAAGGACCAGGGCTACGAAGTCATCGACATCGACGGCGCGAGGGTGACATTCCCCGACGGCTGGGGCCTCGCCCGGGCCTCCAACACCCAGCCCGTCCTGGTCCTCCGCTTCGAAGCCCTCTCCGAAGCCCGCCGCGACGAAATCCGCAAACTGGTGGAAGACGCCGTGGCGCAGGTTCGGAAGGGGTTGGAGGGATAAGGGAAGCCGTGGGGGGAGGCCCTTTTTGAAAAAAGGGCCTCCCCCCACACCCCCCTCTCCAAAAACTTTTTGGGAAGGGGTGCTTCGCACCCCGGGAGCCGGCTGCGCGGTTTTCCCCTAAGCCCCGTCACCCCGGCGAAGGCCGGGGTCCAGAAAAAACCTTGCCGAAATCAGATGTGTTTCCTATTATCATCATCGTCCCATTATACAGCGCGCCTTAATAGGGATGTGCCCGACATGCCCATGGTGCAAACCCGCTGTTTCGCGTGAAAAGAGGAATGTGGCATAAACTAAAGGGATTTGGGAGAGTTGGCAGGGTACAAGATGTTGTGTCTGCCGTAAGTTGGGACAAGCGAAGCGAGTCCCAACAAATTGCGAGAAGACCTATTGTTCTTCGAACCCCGAGAAGAACCAAATAGAATGGAATACTACGAGAGTCAATTTAGAAGCGATCTTCTTCAGTACTGCCAGGGCCGATCAGATGCAGTGGTGTTCCGAGATACCATCTTGAGAGACGTTCCCGAACTCCAGAATCCCCGTAATATCCGTTTCGGAACATCCGGCTGGGAGCCGGTCAAGAAGCACGATTTCTATTTCTGCTTGTACTTTACGGTGCTCACGGACATGGCACTCCACTCCCATTTCCTGAGACAACACGCGATGTTCGACCGGATTGCTATGTATCCAAAGCTCCTTGGGATGGGATTCAAACAACGACTTCTACCCGCTTCCGTGCTGTTCGACATCCGATTCAGACGAAACGATGCGGCCGTCGTCGAGCAGTTATGGCGGTCCTATTGCGCCTACTTCCTTCGAGACTGGCAGGAGTCGCTTCCGCGCTTCTGTGGAGTGGATGGTCTTGACTTCTTGCGTGCCCTGCTTGCTGACCCTGACCTTTGCAATTCAGCGAAACGGGATAAGCTTGAGTATGCGGAGCGGGAAGATGGCGGGTACGGGTGTCCTGATGGCAAGGGAGACTGCTTTGACCCGTCCAACCATCTGGAATCACTACTCCTGGAGGTTATAAGAGACGAAGTCTGCCAACTTGAAGAAGACCGAGCCGACTAACAGCCTGTTCAGCGGCGACGCGTGGCACCGTCCGCTGAACAGGAGAGTTAAGGCATTGCTGCCTCAGCCGCTACATATTGTGGCTCCCGTAAAGTCCTAAAAACCGCGTATTCCTGCCACATCTCCTCACCCTTGATCCCATGTCCCCCCGGGTGCGCTCAGGATTCCTGGAGGGAGAAGGCAGCGGGGCTTGCGGTTCACCAGGGGGAGGAATTCCCTGGATTTCGTGGTATGAAAGGGCTCCTGGATCCCGGCTTTCGCCGGGATGACGGCCAGGGAAGCTTTTGACCAAAATGAGGCGATGCTAATACCCGAAGCCCGGATCTTTGGGCTTGGCAAGGCAGAACCGACTGAATATCCCAAAAAGTTTTTTGGGAAGGGGTGTGGGGAAACC
>JAHJUF010000083.1 GCA_018829095.1 Pseudomonadota bacterium
CGCGTCTGAGAAAAACCAAGGCCAGGGCCCAGCCCCCGGCTCGATAGCGGACCAGGAGGGGGCGCGACCATGCAACCGGAAAACCGGACCAAGCTCTTTCGCCTCTTGGGGGTGGTGCTGCCCCTTTTGCTCCTGGACCAGTCCACCAAGGCCCTGGTGGTGCGGATGATCCGCCCCTATGAAGTGATCCCGGTCATTCCGGGGTTCTTCAACCTCACCTTTGTCTGCAACACAGGGGGGGCCTTCGGCCTGGCCGCCAACAGCGCCCCCTGGGTGCGGACGGCCCTGTTCCTGGGTCTGTCCATGGCAGCGGCCTGCCTGGTTCTTTACCTGTTCTGCAAGACCCCGGCCCGGGAAAGGTGGTTTTCCTACGCCCTTTGCCTGGTCCTGGCCGGCGCGGCTGGGAACCTGGTGGACCGGTTTCGCCTGGGAGAGGTGGTGGACTTTCTCCAATTCCACGTCCGGACCCTGTACTGGCCGTCCTTCAATGTGGCGGACAGCGCGGTTTCCGTGGGCGTGGGCATCCTGGTGGCCCTTTTTGTCCTGAAAAAAGACCCCTTCTGAGGCGCCCATGCATCCCATTCTTTTCCGGCTCGGCCCCCTGGTGGTCCACACCTATGGATTCTTCATTGCCCTGGGGTTTTTGGCTGCATTGGGCCTGATCCTCCGGGAGGCCCGAAGGCTGGGCGTGGACCAGGACCGGATCATGGATCTGGCCTTTTACATGCTCCTGGCGGGCATCGTGGCCTCCCGGGCCGCCTACATCCTCCTGAATCTCGGGGAATTTTCCCAGGACTTCCTGGAGATTTTCCGGCTTTGGCACGGGGGCTTGGTGTTTTACGGCGGGTTCCTGGGCGCGGCGGCTGTGTACTTTTTCTTTTTGCGCCGCCACCAAATGCCCCTTTGGAAGACTGCGGACCTCATCGCCCCGGTCATCCCCCTGGGCCACGCCTTTGGCCGGTTGGGGTGTTTTTCCGCCGGTTGCTGCTACGGCAAGGTCTGCGATCTTCCCTGGGCCGTGACCTTCACCAACCCCCAGGGTCTGGCCCCCTTGGGAGTGCCCCTCCACCCCACCCAACTCTACGAGGCCCTGGGGAACTTCGTCCTGTTCCTCATCATCTTCTACCTGGTCCGGCCCCGGAAGCGCTTCGACGGCCAAGTGTTCTTCACCTACACCCTCCTGTATGCGGTCATGCGTTTTTTCATCGAGTTCTTCCGGGGAGACTACCGGGGCGGATACCTGGCCGGGGTCCTGTCCCCGTCCCAGGTGGCGGCCCTTCTGATTCTGGCGAGTTCCGCCGGTCTCCTGGTTTTCCTGAAAAAAAGGCGTCCGGCCTGATGGAGATCATCCTAAAGGAACTGGCCGCACATCTGGCCGGAATCAAGGGGAACCCCCTGCCCGTGTACCTGGCCCATGGGGACGAGTACCTGTGCAAGGAGGCGGCCCGGGTCCTGGTGGACGCCCTGGTGCCCGAGGACCAGCGGGACTTCAACCTGGAAGAGATGGACGGCGGCAGGGTGGGGGCCTCTGCCGTGGTTTCCGCCTTGTTCACCTTCCCCATGTTCGCCGGGATCAAGGCGGTGGTATGGACCGACTCCCGGGTGTTTATTTCCGGGGCCACGGCCACGGACCTCCTGGACCGGGCCCGCCAGGCCCACGAGGATGGGGAGGCGTTCAAGGCCGCCCGCCTGGTCCTGGATTTCCTGACGGCCCTTCGCCTGGAGCCCGGGGATCTTTCCCCTGCCGAACCCCTTGCCGCGCTCCCCGACTCTGTGGACAGAAAGGCCGACGGCCCCTGGATATCCCAGGCCCTTTCCCTAATTCTGGAAAAGGGCATGACCGCCAGGTCGTCAGACGAGGCGGGGATCATGCTTTCCGCCCTGGAAAAGGGAGCGCCCGGGCAAAATGTCCTGGTCATCACCAGCCCCACGGCGGACAAGCGGAAAAAGATCTACAAGCACATCAAGGACACGGGCTTGGTGGTGGACTGCACCGTGCCCGGGGGCCAGCGGTTCGCGGAACGCGAGGCCCGGGGCCGGGAGCTGTCCCGCATTGCGGACCAGGTTCTCTCCCCCCTGGGAAAGACCCTGGAAAAAGCCGCGCTCCAAGCCCTGGAGGAGCGTATAGATGCGGATTTGAGGGGGTTTGTCTCCACCCTGGAGAAGCTCGCCGCCTTTGTCGGGGACCGGAAGCGGATCACGGCTTCGGACGTGGCAAAGGCCGTGGCCAGCCGCAGGACCGATCCGGTGTACGTGTTCACCGGCGCTCTGTTCGAAAGGAAGTTCGAGCAGAGTCTGTCCGAACTCGCCTCGCTCCTGGACGGCGGGTATTTTCCCCTCCAGGTCCTGTCCGCGTTCGCCAACCAGGTCCGTAAATTCCTGGTGGCCCGCCGGTTTCTGGAAAGCCCCCATGCCGCCGGCTGGTCCATGGCCATGAATTTTCAGGAATTCAAAGATCGAGTCATGCCCGGAGTCGATGCTTTTGACAAGGAGGCCAGGGACCTGGCTGCGGATTGGGTGGAGGAGGGGTTCATTGTCAGGGCCAAGGGCAAGAAAAAAAAGGAAGACACCGACCTGGTCCTGTCCAAGGGCGGTTCCCCGTATCCCGTGTTCCTGGGCCTCCAGACCGCCGGGAAGTTCAGCCAGAAGGAGCTTCTCCACTACCTCTCCCTGGCTCTGGCCGCAGACCGGAAGCTCAAATCCTCGGCCCAGGACCCCGGAATCATTCTGGAAGGCCTGGTCCTGGCCGTGTGCTCCGGTATGAACGCTTGACCCCATCGCCCCGGGCCGTTACTTTCCCCCCATGATGAGACTCCAGAAATTCCTGTCCCACGCCGGGGCCTGCTCACGCAGGACCGGGGAGGAGTGGATCGCCGCCGGACGGGTGTCCGTGAACAACGAGGTCATCACCACCCCGGGCTTTTCCGTGGACCCGGAGACCGACCGGGTGGAGGTGGACGGCAAGCTCCTGACCATCGTCCCGGAGCGCGTGACCATCGCCCTGAACAAGCCCCAAGGCTACGTGACCTCCTGCAGCCAGCCCCAGGAGAAGATCGTCCTGGAACTGGTGGACCTGGGCCGCCGGCTCTACCCCGTGGGCCGCCTGGACAAGGACTCCACCGGACTGATCCTTCTCACGGACAACGGCGAACTGCATCACCGCCTGTCCCATCCCTCTTTTGATCATGAGAAGGAATACGTGGTGGAGACCCGCTATGACCTAGCGGACCGGGATCTGGAACGCCTGGCCAGGCCCATGGAGGTTCTGGGGAAACAAACCCGGCCGGCCCGGGTGCAGCGGATCTCCCGCCGGAAGTTCTCCCTGGTACTCCAGGAGGGTATGAACCGCCAGATCCGGCGAATGTTGGGGAATGTCGGGCACGATGTGGCGTCTCTGCAACGGGTGCGCATCGCCCACATCCACATCGGCGACCTGGCCCTCGGGGCTTGGCGCATATTGTCGGAAAAAGAGGTCCAAAAGCTCCTGGAAGGGGGCGGGCCCAAAACCTCCTCCGGCCGGAGCCGATCCGGAGGCCCGGCGGACAGGGGCGGGGAGGGAAGGCCGGAAAAGAAGCCTTCACGGGAAAGGAAATGACGGAAAACTTTTGCGAAATCCCGGCGGACACAGGCAGCGCCGGTCACATCCCGGTCCGGAGCGTTCTTTCCAACGTGGCTCTCATCACCGCCGGGGCCCTGTTGTACGCCGTGGGGTTGAACGGCATCCTGGTGCCCCAGAAGTTCATCGCCGCCGGTTTTACGGGCGTGGCCCTCATGCTCCATTACCTCTGGCCCGTCCTGGGCGTGGGGGCGCTCTACCTGATCCTGAACCTCCCCCTGGCCATCCTGGGCTTTTTTGGAATCAGCCGGACCTTCATCGCCTACTCGATCCTGGGTATCGGCATTTTCTCCGCAGCGGCCGCCCTGGTGAAGGTGCCTGCCTTTCCCATCGGAGATCCCTTCCTGGCCGCCATCCTGGCCGGGGTCATCTGCGGCGCGGGAGGAGGGCTCATCCTCCGGTCCCGGGGCTCGGCCGGGGGGCTCGACATCCTTTCCGTGTACATCCACATGAAATGGTCCCTGCGCATCGGCGGGGTGGTGGCCATGTTGAACGCCGTGGTGCTGACCGCCGGGGCCCTGGTCTTCGACCTCACCCTGGCCCTGTACTCCCTGGTGTTCGTGTACGTGTCCGGCCGGGTCACGGATGCGGTCATCACGGGGTTCAACCGGAAGAAGGTGGTGATGATCGTCTCGGACCGGTCCCGGGAGATCTCCGATCTCATCCTGGCTTCCATGGACCGGGGCGTCACCCTGCTCCACGGGATGGGGGGGTATTCGGGCCAGGACAAGGAAGTCATCATGAGCGTCATCACCCTGACCGAACTGGCCAAGATGAAGGACCTGGTTTTTTCCCTGGACCCCGCAGCCTTCGTGGTGGTGAACGACACCCTGGAGGTCCTGGGCACCCGGCATGGGTCGTTACGGGTTTATTGACAAGCCCGGGGGATGACCTGCTGAAAAAAGCATTGACACGGGTTTTGGCCATGGAGTAAAGAGTCAGGAACCTTCGGAAAGGGCATCCCATGCTTCGCAACCATCTCGGCGGATTTTTTTATTGTGGCTATTTTTATTACGCCACCGGTCTGCCGGGAGGGGCGCGCCGCTAAATAGCCCAAAAAACAAGCGCGCAACCCGCCGTGGCAGGCCAATAGGCTCCACGGCGTTTTTGCCTTCAAGGGCCGTGGAGACGAAAAAATCTCCACGGCCCTTTTTCATTTTTCAGGCCGGGACCGCCGAGGGGCGCACCGGAAACCAGGAAGAAAGGCAAAAGCAATGAGCATCGTGGGCAAACAGATCCGCCTGGAGCGGATCAAGGACCGGAACACGGGCCATACCGTCATCGTCCCCATGGACCACGGCATCTCCGTGGGCCCCATCGACGGGCTGGTGGACATGAAGAAGACCGTCAACGCCGTGGCTGTCGGGGGAGCCAACGCCGTGGTGGAGCACAAGGGCCTGGTCATGGCCGGACACCGGGGGGAGGGGCCGGACATCGGGCTCATCATCCACCTGTCCGCGTCCACCAGCCTTTCGCCGTACCCCAATTCCAAGAGCCTGGTGTGCTCCGTGGAGGAGGCCATCCGCCTGGGCGCGGACGCCGTGTCCATCCACGTGAACCTGGGCGACGGCATGGAAAAGGAGATGTTGAAGGACTTCGGCCGGGTGAGTTACGAGGCCGCCACCTGGGGCATGCCGCTCCTGGCCATGATCTACCCCCGGGGCGACAAGATCGAAAACGAGTACGATGTGAAATACGTGAAGCACGCCGCCCGCCTGGGCAACGAGATGGGCGCGGACATCGTGAAGGTTCCCTACACCGGCTCGCCGGATACCTTCCACGAGGTGGTGGCGGGCTGCGCCGTGCCCGTGGTCATCGCGGGAGGGGCCAAGATGAACAGCGAACGGGATATCCTGGAGATGCTCCGGGGCGCCATGGACGCGGGCGGCTCCGGCGCTTCCATCGGCCGGAACGTGTTCCAGCACGCGGACCCCACGGCCATGACCCGGGCCATTTCCGCCATCGTGCACAAAAACGCCTCGGTGGAGGAGGCCCTAAAGATCCTTTCCTGAGGAAAGAGAAAACGGGGACAAGATGAAGACGATCTGGGTACGTGTGGATCCCTGGGACAAGAAGCTCGTCACCACCGCCCTGGAGGGCGGGGCGGACGCGGTGATGGCGCCCGAGGGATACGCGGAAAAGGTGCGGGCCCTGGGCCGGGTGCCGGTCATAGCAAAGGACGGGGACCTGGTGCCGGAGCGGGACGTGTTCTTCGTGACCGTGAAGGGCCAGGAGGACGAGGCGGAAGTATTGGCCAAGGCGGCCCAGGGCCCGGTGGTGGTGGACACCCCGGACTGGAGCATCATCCCCCTGGAGAACCTGGTGGCCCGCAAGGCCCGGGTGGTGCACCGGGTCTCCAGCCTGGAGGACGCCCGGACCGCCGCCGGGGTCCTGGAGCACGGGGTGTGGGGCGTGCTGGTGGAAACAACGGACGCGAAGACCCTGAAAGGCATCCTGACGGAGCTGAAAAGCGCCGGGAGCCGGACGCCGCTCGTGGAGGCTTCCATCACCAGGATCAAGCCCGTTGGCATGGGGGACCGGGTGTGCGTGGACACCTGCACGTCCATGGGAACCGGGGAGGGCATGCTCGTGGGCAATTCCGCCTCGGCCCTTTTTTTGGTCCACGCCGAAAGCCTGGAAAACCCCTATGTGGCGGCCCGGCCCTTCCGGGTGAACGCCGGGGCGGTCCATGCCTACACCCGGACCCCGGACGGCCGGACCCGGTATCTCTCGGAGCTTTCCGCCGGGGATGAGGTTTTGGTGACCGACCACGAGGGGAAAACCTCCACAGCCGTGGTGGGGCGGCTCAAAATCGAAAAGCGGCCGCTGCTTCTGGTGGTGGCAGAGACCGGGGACGGCAGGCGCATCACCACCATTCTCCAGAACGCCGAAACCATCCGCCTGGTGCGGCCCGACGGCTCTGCCGCCTCGGTGGTGGGGCTTGCCCCCGGCGACCGGGTCCTGGTGGCCCTGGAAGAGGGCGGCCGCCACTTCGGCTACAAGATCGAGGAGACCATCACGGAAAAATGAACGCCATTGACGAAATTCCCCAGGAGCTTCAGAGCCTCTCCATGGAGGAGCTCAGGAGCCGGATCGACGAGGCGGACCGGGCCATCGTGGCGGCCATCAACCAACGGCTGCACCTGGCCCGGGCCATCGGTGAAATCAAAAAAGGCAAAAATCTTCCCGTGGTGGATCTCCCCCGGGAGCGGGCGGTGCTCGCCCGTCTGGCCGAACTGAACACCGGGCCCTTGCCCCAGGAGACGCTGCGGTACGTGTACACGGAGATCATGGCCGCGTCCCGGCGCATCCAGAAGCCCATGAAGGTCGCCTACCTGGGCCCGGAAGCCACCTTCACCCATCTGGCGGCCATGAACCACTTCGGCCAGGCCACCACCTTCGTGCCCCAGGCCACCATCCGGGACGTGTTTGACGAGGTGGAAAAGAAGAACAGCAACTTCGGCGTGGTGCCTGTGGAGAACTCCATCGAGGGCGCGGTGAACCATACCCTGGACCTGTTCCAGACCTCGGAACTCCTCATCTGCGCCGAAATCTACACGCCCATCAGTCATGATCTCCTGTCCCGGGAAACGGGCCCGGACCAGGTGAAGGTCATCTACTCCCACCCCCACGCCTTTCCCCAGTGCCGCGAGTGGCTGCGCAGGCACATGCCCTCCGTGCGCCTGGAGGAATGCCGGAGCACTTCCGAGGCCGCTCAAAAGGCCGCAAAAACTCCGGGGTCCGCAGCCATCGCCGGCAGCCAGGCCGCCCTGGTATACGACCTGTTGGTCCTGGCCTCCCATATCCAGGACTCGGCCCACAACGTGACGCGTTTTTTGGTCATCGGGGACGAGCGCACCCCCCGCACGGGCCGGGACAAGACCAGCTTGGTGTTTGCCACGGCCCACGTGCCCGGCGCCCTGTATCACGCCCTGGCCCCCATCGCGGCCTCCGGGGTGAACATGGTGAAGCTGGAATCCCGGCCCTCCAAGAGCGCTTCGTGGCACTACCAGTTCTTCGTGGACGTGGAAGGCCACATGGAGGACCCGCCCGTGGCCGAGGTGTACCGGAAGATGCAGGAGACCTGCGCATTCATCAAGAGCCTGGGGTCCTACCCCCAGGCCGACGCCAACGCGGGATGAAAGGGAAATGAACATGGCGGATTCATCCGGTTCCGTGCTTTTCCCGGACACCGAAACCCGGCTCTTCTGCGTGTTCGGGGACCCCGTGGCCCAAAGCAAGAGCCCCATCATGCACAACGCGGCCTTTGCCCACACGGGATACAACGGCGTGTACTTGGCCTTCCGCGTTCCGGAGATCGGTCCGGCCATGGCGGCGGTGCGGACCCTGAACATCCGGGGCGCCAGCGTCACCATCCCCCACAAGGTCCGGGTCATGGAATACCTGGACGAGGTGGACGAGGCTGCCCGGAGCATGGGCGCCGTGAACACGGTGGTGAATGAAAACGGCCGCCTCGTGGGGAAAAACACGGACGGCCCCGGCGCGGTCCGGGCCCTGGAGGAAAAGGCCGTTGTGGCGGGCAAGGCCGTGACGCTATTGGGGAGCGGCGGCGCGGCCCGGGCCATTGGTCACGGCCTGGCGGCCCGGGGTTGCCGGGTCACGGTGGTCCATAGGCCCGAGGATCTGGAAGAGGCGAAAAAGCTGGCCGGAGAGCTGGGCAGCGAGCCCGTGCCCATGGGCCGGGTCCTAGACGTTCCCTGCGAAATCGTGGTGAACGCCACGCCCCTGGGCATGGCCCCGTTGGAGGACAAGACCCCGGTGCCGGCCGAGTTCTTCCGGTCCGGCATGGTGGCCATGGACGCCGTGTACCATCCCCTGGAAACCCGTTTCCTCCGGGAAGCGAAACAAAAGGGCCTCCCCACGGTGAACGGCGCGGCCATGTTCATCTACCAGGGAGCCTTGCAGTTCGAGACCTGGACCGGCCTGGAGGCTCCTGTTACGATCATGCGCAAAACGGTCCTGGCGGCACTGGGCGCGAAACCCTGAGGCCGTTGTTTCCGAAAGATGGCCCCGGCAAGGATCTTGGGTAGAGCGGTCGTCAAAAGGATGGTATTTTTGAACCAAGGTCCAAGCCGGGTCCCGCCCTTTGAAAAGGGGGGACAGGGGGGATTTTTTTACCTTCCAACCAAGGAGGCTCACCCCCTTCGGCCTCCATGGGAAAGAGAAAAGAGTCAAGGCCGCCGGGATCTGGCATTTCTCCTGGCAACCGCTCCAAAGCAAGCAACGAGGCGTTCATGAAGGAAAAGACCATTCAGCCCGGGACGGCGAAATCGCTGGCGGTTTCGGTGCCGGGCTCCAAGAGTTACACCCATCGCCTCCTGGTGGCCTCGGCCCTGGCCCGGGGGCGCTCCCTGGTGAAAAACGCCCTGAAGAGCCAGGACACGCTCCTCACGGCCCGGGGGCTCCGCGCCATGGGGGCGGGCATCGAGGACCTTTCGGACGGGTTTTCCGTGGAGGGGGCGGGCCCCCGGCCCGCGCCGGCCGCCGGGCCCGTGGACCTGGGCAACTCGGGCACGTCCATGCGAATCCTGACCGCCGTGGCGGCCCTGGGCCAGGGGGAGTATCTGCTCACTGGCTCGGGCCGCATGAAGCAACGGCCCATCGGCGACCTGGTGGATGCCCTTTTGCTATTGGGGGTGCCTGTTGTGGCCGAAAGCCCGGGGGGGTGCCCGCCCGTCCGGATCACGGGCACGCGCATCGCCAAGAACCGCACCCGGGTGGACTGCCACCTGTCCAGCCAGTTTCTGTCCGGGCTGTTGCTCATGGCCCCGTGCACGGAAAACGGCCTCGAAATCGAGGTGTCCCAAGGCCCGGTGTCCCGGCCCTATCTGGACATGACCGTGGCGGCCATGGAAACCCTGGGAGCCAGGGTGGACCGCCGGGGCTACGAGTGGTTTTCCGTGCCCCCGGCCGCGTACCGGCCCGGGGAGTACGAGGTGGAGGCCGACGCCTCGGCTGCGAGCTACTTCTGGGCCGCCGCAGCCGTCACCGGAGCCTCGGTGACCGTCCGGGGGCTCCACCCGGACAGCGTCCAGGGCGACGTGGGGCTGGCCCGGCTTTTTGAGCGCATGGGCTGCCGCATGGAAGACACTCCCGAGGGTATCCGGGTCACGGGCGGGGCCCTCGTGGGCATCGAGGCGGACATGGGGGACATGCCCGACGTGGCTCCCACCCTGGCCATGGTGGCTGCCTTTGCCCAAGGCGAAACCCTCATCAAAAACGTGGGGCATCTGCGGGAAAAGGAGTCTGACCGCCTCTCGGCCATGGCCGGGGAATTGTCGAAAATGGGCATCCGGGCCGAGGTCCGGGGGGACGACCTGCTGGTGGAGGGCGGCAAGCCCCGGCCGGCGGCCATCGACACCTTTGACGACCACCGGGTGGCCATGTGCTTTGCCGTGGCCGGCCTGGCCGCGCCGGGCACGGTCATCCGGGACCCGGACTGTGTGGCCAAATCCTTTCCCGGGTTCTGGGACGAACTGGGAAAATTTTATCGCTGACTTGGTCAGGGCGGGAGTTTGCGCTATGGAAGAGAAAACCGCTTTCGTGAAAAAAGAGGATCAATGCCCGGGGAACGTGTATCTGGTGGGGTACCGGTGTACGGGCAAGACCACCACGGGACGGGTCCTGGCTCACCTGCTCTCCCGGCCCTTTGTGGACGCGGACGAGGAATTCTTCCTCCGCACCGGGACCACCATTGCAAAGATGGTGGAGGGGCAGGGCTGGGCCGCGTTCCGGCAAAAGGAAAAGGAGATCCTGGCTGATCTCGCCCGGACGCCCGGCCTGGTGGTGTCGCCCGGTGGCGGCGCGGTCCTGGACCCGGACAACCGGGCGGTGATGAAGAAGACCGGCCTGGTGGTGTGGCTCACGGCTGATCCGGCCACCATCCGGAAACGCCTGGGCCTGGACGAAAAAACGGAAGACCAGCGCCCCTCCCTCACCGGGGCCCTGAGCGCGGCGGACGAGATCGAGGCCGTGCTGGCCGAGCGTCTGCCCCTGTATCGGGACGCCGCCCACCACGAGCTGGACAGCGACGCCTTTTCTCCGGAACAGACTGCCGCCCGGGTGGCCCGGTGGGTGGAGGAAAAGGGCTGCAAACCCTGACAGGAGGACGCCTTGTCCGGCAACACTTTCGGAAAAATATTCACCGTGACCACCTGGGGGGAATCCCACGGGCCGGCCCTGGGGGCCGTGGTGTGCGGTTGCCCGCCCCGGATGCCCCTTTCAGAGGACGACATCCAGGTCATGCTGGACCGCCGCCGCCCCGGCCAGACCAAGGCCAGCACCACCCGCAAGGAGCCGGACCGGGTCCGCATCCTCTCCGGCCTGTTCGAGGGCGTGACCACCGGCACCCCCATTTCCCTCATGATCGAGAACGCGGACGCCCGGTCCAAAAGCTATGACGATATCGCCCGCCTGTTTCGTCCGGGCCACGGCGACTACACCTACCAGGCCAAGTACGGCGTCCGGGATTTCCGGGGCGGGGGCCGGGCCTCGGCCCGGGAGACGGCCGCCCGGGTGGCTGCGGGCGCGGTGGCGGCGAAACTCCTGGCCACGGCCGGGATCGCGGTGAATGCCTGGACCCTGGAGATGGGGGGTGTCGCGGCCCAAAACATCGTGCCCGGCGAGGCTGCCAACAACGCTTACGGCTGCCCGGACCCGGACGCGGCCCAGGCCATGGCCCAACGGGTGGAAGAGGTGAAAAAGGCCGGGGATTCCATTGGCGGCGTGGTGGAGGTCCGGGCCACGGGGGTGCCCCCCGGCCTGGGGGAGCCTGTTTTCGACAAGCTGGATGCGGCCCTGGCTTATGCCCTCATGGGCATCGGCGCGGTGAAGGGCGTGGAGATCGGCGCGGGATTCTCGGCGGCCCGGCTTTTGGGGTCAAAGAACAACGATCCCATCACCCCGGAAGGGTTTGCCGGGAACAACGCGGGAGGCATCCTGGCGGGCATCTCCAGCGGCCAGGACATCGTGGCCCGGGTGGCGGTGAAGCCCATTCCCTCCATCGGGGTTCTGCAACAGACCGTGGACCTGGACAACCGTCCGGCCACCCTGACGGTGAAGGGCCGCCACGACGTGTGCGCCATTCCCCGGATCAACGTGGTGTGCGAGGCCATGACCTGCCTGGTCCTGGCCGATTTTCTCCTTCGCCAGAGGGCGTTGGGATAGCCTGAGTCCTTTTCAGGAAGGAGCCCATGGAATCTGACTTTACCTTCGGAATTTTTGGGGGGACCGGCCAGATGGGCCGGTGGTTCGAAAAACTTCTGCAGGACCAGGGGCATCGGGTCCTGGTTTCCGGGAGGAGAACCGAGCTGACCCCGGAGGAGATGGCCCGGCAAAGCCATGTGGTGGTTCTCTCCCTTCCCCTTCCTGCGGCCCTGGCGGCGGCGGAGACTCTGGGGCCCCTCCTGGCCCCGGATTCCCTGCTCATGGACCTGTGTTCCCTCAAGGCCGAGGTCTGCCGGAAGATGGAAGCCTCCACCCGGGCCGAGGTGGTGGGTTGCCACCCCCTGTTCGGCCCGGCCCCGGAGTCCCTTTCCGGCCAGAACGTGGTGCTCTGCCCGGTGCGGGGCCGGAACTGGGCTGGGCGGCTCTCGGACCTTTTCACCCGGGCCGGGGCCGAGGTCCAGGTCTGTGACCCTGTGGCCCATGATCAGAAGATGGCCCTGGTCCAGGCCGTCAACCATTTCATCACCATCACCCTGGCCCGGACCCTCCACAAGATGGATCTCCATCCCGAGGAGATCCTGCCCTTTTCCACGCCTCTGTTCCGGTTGAAGCTCTCCCTGGTGGGCCGCCTTTTCGCCCAGGATGTGCGCCTGTACCGGGACCTCATTTCGGAAAACCCCTTTGCCGGGGACATGCTGGACCGGTTCATGGAAACCGCAGGAGAGCTTTCCGGGCTGTTTTCCGGGAATCGCGGGGACGAGGCCGAGCGCCTGTTGGGCGAGGTCCGGGAATTTCTGGGCGGGTTTTGCGAAACCGGGAAACGGAAAAGCGATGGATGCCTGAAGGCCCTGGACGGGGAGCCCGGGGAAGGGTAGGGGGATAGCTAAAAGGAAAAATCCCCGGGCCGGGCCTGTCGGCCCCGGCCCGGGGAATCGTTATTATTCCTGGTTTTCCCGCTTGCGGTAAGGATTGATGGACAGCACCGGCACGGGGCAGGTCTTGATGACTTTTTCCGCCACCGATCCGAAGAAG
>JAHJUF010000012.1 GCA_018829095.1 Pseudomonadota bacterium
CACTGGCTCGTTTCATGGGAGTCCTCACAGGGAGAGGTTGTCCGGAGTGATCCGGGAAACCAGGGTCATGGTCCGGTATCCGCCGTTTTCCGGATAGTTCTTGTCCGGCTTCTCGGTCCGGGCCGAGATGAAGAGCTTCACCTCCCGAATGCCGGCCGCAGACGTGGCCGCGGTTCCATCAGCCTGGAAGAACTCGAAGGTGAACGCGGTTACGCTGTCCGCAAAGGCCTGGGGCCCGCTTCCCGTATCCCGGGTGATCCTCCTGGTGTCTGTGTCATACTGATAGGTGATGGTTTCGTTGGCATCCAGGGCGTCCCCATCGCCGTTTATGTCCGCCCGGATCTTCAGCTTGTTCGTATCCAGATCCAGCCCGTTGAATCCCGCCTGGGCAGGGTCGTAACCGGCCATGCCGATCTCCCGCCCCATCATGTCCATGCCCGCCCGGAGGGTCTGGGTCATCTGGGCTTCCTGCTCCTGGGCCGAATAAGTCCGGCTCTGGAGCAGAAAGGTCTGGGAAAGCAGCGTCAGCAAAAAAAGGCCCAAGCTCATGGCGATCAGGAGTTCCACGAGGGAGAATCCTCCCCGGGAACGCAGGATCTTTATGCCCGTTGCCGCCCAGCGCATGGTTACCTCCCGATAAACGTGTTCAGTTCCACCTTGTGCCCGCCCTTGTCCCACCAGACCGTGACCGTGACCTTCTTCATGTTGGGGATCAGGGTCGAGGCCGGGGCTATGGTGATCACCCGCTTGAACTCGGGGAATCCCGTGACCTCGCCGTAGTCCTCGGTGGTGATGGTGGTTCCCGAAGGGGTGCCGGCAAACCCCATGCGGAGCACGTCCTCCATGGAGTCCTGGGCCAGGGTGGCGGCCAGGGTGATCCTCTCGGAGAAGTCGTTTCCCCGCATGATTCCCAGGGACAGGGCAGCCATGCCCAACAGGGCCACCGTGAGGATGACCACCGAGATGAGGACCTCCAGGAGGGTGAAACCCTGGTCCCCCCGGACGGTCCGCCCCGGAATTTTCCAGTGGATGGAAGCCATGTTCCTTGCCTTACAGGGTGGAGGACGAGGAATCGACAATCTTCACCCGGCCGGTCATGTTCACGGACAGAAGCTTCCATCCGCTGCTGTTGTACAATGCGATGTACCCGTACTGGTCGGCCGCCCCCCGGGAATTGAACCTGAGCGTGTTGTTGAACACCTGGACCACGCCCTTCTGATCCTCCAGGCTCCGGGTCACGGTCTCCCCCGTGTCCTTGGTGTTGTTGCGGTTCTTGTCCGTCCAGATTTCATATTGCTTGGAATTCAGGAACCTCACGGTGATGTTGCAGCGCTCCTTCACAGCCCGCATGCGGACGGTCATGAGTTCCGAAGCCACACTCCGCGCCGCAGCCTTGAGTCTCAGCCTGGGAAGGTAATCCATGACGCTGGGCACCCCGATGCCCGCCACGATGATGATGATGACCACGGCGATCATCAGCTCCACGAGTGTGAACCCGCGCTGGTTACGATGAGGTCCCATGGCTTCTCCCCTTCCCTCCCGGAAAACTTGTGAGGCTCGGACGCCCATTTCCTTGGCCCGGAGGCGAGAACTCGATGAACGTCCGCAGGAGCCACCCGCCGGGTCCGGTCCCTGAGCACCCTGGCGGAAAATCCTTCGTCCGAAACATGGAACGGCCGCATCCTTGCATCTTCCTTCTTCTTGGCCACTTGCAATCCTCATGGTTCCTCCCCCTCGCCTTTCCATTAGTCTTGCCAGAACCGTGCCAAGGGGCTCTCGAACCGGATCGCCATTTGTTTTCAGTGGGTTGGATGGGTTGGGTGGACGATGGACAGGGGCATGAACAAGGATTTATGGGTTTCCCATAATCCAGGAGGGGGATGGTTTATTGAAAAACAATAGAAATTAGCAATAGCAAAATCCCGGGGTGCCCGGCGGGGTTCAGGCCAATCACGCCTGAGGCAAAAAAATCACGCCCGGGGAATCCGGAAGGATCTTCCGAAAAAGAAATTCAGTGGGTGGAAATATTGTGCTTGCGCAGGAGCTCGTAGAGGCGTGGCGGGGAAAGGCCGGAAATCCGGGCTGCTTCCTTCACGCTCTGGCCGGAGCGGTTCATGAGTTCCTGGAGGTAATGTCTCTCCCCCTCCTCCAAAAGCTGCTTGCGAAAATCCTGCCACTTGGCGTCGGTTTCGGGAAAGGGGGCGGCCGGGCTTGCGTATTCATCGTATTCCCCCTTCCCTTGCTCCAGGCTGGAGGCCATGGCCCCCAGACGAATGGCAGGAGGCAGGTGCTTGGAGAAAAGGATGGGCTCCCCCATGGCCTGGGCAGCCACGTGGTCCAGGGTGTTGTGGAGTTCCCGGACGTTCCCGGGGCAGGGATAGGACACCAGGACCTCCATGAGCTTGGGGGAGAAACTCTTGGGCTCGGTGCCGTTGTCCCTGGACAAATGATTCATGTAATGGATGGTCAGGTCCTGGATGTCCTCGGGGCGTTCCCTCAGGGGCGGCAGATGGATGTGGATGGACTGGAGGCGAAAGAGGAGGTCTTTCCGGAACTGGCCCTTTTCCGCCATCTCATCCAGGTCCCGGTTGGTGGCTGAAACCAGGCGGAAATCGCTGGCGACCTCCCGGCTTCCCCCCACGTGGCGGAAGCTCCTCTCCTCCAGAACCCTCAGGAAGGCCTTCTGCATGGACAGGGGAAGCTCTCCCACCTCGTCCAGGAACAGGGTGCCGTTGTCGGCCTGCATGACCAGGCCGTCCGAGGCGGCGGTGGCGCCGGTGAACGCCCCCTTGGCGTGGCCGAAAAGCACGCTCTCCATAAGGGACTTGGGCAGGGAGGCGCAGTCCACCACCACGAAGGGGCCTCCGGCCCGGTCGCTGTTCTTGTGGATGGCCCGGGCGAAGAGCTCCTTGCCCGTTCCCGTTTCGCCGGTGATGATGACGTTGGCCATGCTGGCTGCGGACCGGGCCACCAGGGCCAGGCTTTTGCGGATGCCCGGTCCATCGCCGATGATACCTTCCCGGGCCAGGGTCAGGGCCGGCCCGCACGCCTTTTTCTGGTCCCGGTATTTGACGGCCTGCTCCACGGCGGAGATGACGGATTCCATGGAGGCAGGCTTCTTGAGGTAGTCCCACACGTTTTCCGAAAGAGCGAACTCCGCGCCGTCCTTATCCGCGTATCCGGTGATAACCACCACCTCCGGGGACGAAGGGGCCTGCTGAAGGGCGGTCAGGGCGTCCAGCCCCGAACCGTCAGGCAGGTGGACGTCCAGGAACACCACGTCGAAATCCGCCTTCCCGGCCTTGTCCAAGCCCATGCGGAGGGTCTGGGCCACGTCCACCTGGTGGCCCATGTCCTCGAACACCCGGCGCAGGGTATCGCCGATCATCCGGTCGTCGTCTATGATGAGGATATTCGCCATGTTCCACCGCGGGGGCTTATCAGGCTGTTATGCCCCCTGTTGGGTTCCTTCCGCTCTTGGACCTGCCGCGCACCGGCCCCTGGATTCGGCTCCGGCTGGAAAAGTATTCCCGCCGGACCGGCCGCCGGGGCCGGAACCAGTCATGCACCAAACGTGAATGGGTTTTCAAGAGCCAATCGCAATAACATTTATCCTTGCCGGGCTTGTTTCAAGAGACGGGTGACGATTTCCAGGAGCTGACCGGTGGCCACCGGCTTCCGGATCACCTTCCAGACCCCGGACCGGGCCAGTTCCTGGGGGGGGATCTCCTGGGAAAAACCGGTGCAGAGCACCACCGGGAGATCGGGCCGCTGGGCTGCCACCTCCCGAGCCAGGGCCAGGCCCGAGGATTCGGGCATGACCTGGTCCACGATGACCAGGTCAAAGGCCCCGGGGGTTTCCCGGAAGGTGGCCAGGGCCTCGTCCACCCGGGTCCGGCCCACCACCAGGCATCCGTAGTTCGTGAGGGCCCGATTCAGGGTGTCCACCAGGGAGCGGTCGTCATCCACCACCAGGATGGTCCCTGTAACCCCTTTTTCCAACAGGGCGGCGTGATCCTCCGGAGCCCGGGGGAGATCCACCAGGGGCAGGAGGACGTCGAACCGGGTGCCCTTGCCCGGGCGGCTGTCCATGGTCACCGTGCCCCCCAGGGCCGTGACCGCGCCGTGAACCACGGAAAGCCCCATTCCCGTGCCCCGGCCCGGTCCCCGGGTGCTGAAAAAAGGCTCGAATATCCGTTCAGCCAAACCGGGCTCCATGCCCGGGCCGTCGTCGGCTACCGAAAGGCGCAGGACGCTCTCTCCCTCTTCCGCCCACCCGGATGGCGAGTGTTCGTCCGTGAGTCTCACCACGATGGTCCCGCCTTGTTCCTCCAGAGCCTGGGCCGCGTTGGTGACCAGATTCACCACCAGCTCCCGGACCTGGGTGGGAGATGCCAAAACCCGGTCCATGCGGGCATCCACCTCCTCGTGGACCGACACGTTGGTGGGCAGGGTGGCCCGAAGCATCTTCAAGCATTCCTTCACCACGGGCATAACCGAGAGGACCATGAGTTCCTGATCCGTTTTCCGTGAAAAAATGAGCAACTGCTCCACCAGGTCCCGAGCCCGGTGGCAGGCAGCCAGGGACATGGACAGGCTCTCCCGGGCCTTTTCGTTCTCCCGGGTCTTGGCCATGGCATACTCAATGTTCATCATCACAGTCATGAGGATGTTGTTGAACTCATGGGCCACGCCCCCGGCCAGGGTCCCCACGGCCTCCATCTTGGCCGCCTGGGCCACCCGGCCCTGGAGGTCCACCTCCCGGCTCACGTCCCGCATGGCCGCGATGACATGGCCGATGCTCCCGTCCGGCCCACGGAGAGGTGACAGAAGCACGTCCACCCATGCCTTCCGCCCTCCGGGCAACACATGCTCGTGACGGCAGGACGCGGAAACGCCGGTGAGGAAAACCGACTGAAGCCCGCAGCCGCCTTCCCCGCAGTCACAAGGGTCCGGCGAGGCATGGAAGACCTCGTGGCACTTTTTCCCCACCTCAAAGGCGATCCCGTCCTGGCCCAGGCCCTTGTTCAGATCCACGATGCGGTAGTCCCGATCCAGGACCGCGATCAAATCGGGCAAGCTTTCCAGCAAGAAACGGAGGTAGGCCTCCCTTTCCACCCACTGGTCCCGGTCCATCCTGCCCTGGTTCAGGTCCCGGGAGAATGCCTGGTTCAGATGGGCCAGTTCGCCGGTGCGGTTCCTGAGTTCCCCGGCCATGCGCTGCATTTCCCCGGCCAGAAGCCCCAGCTCGTCCTTGCGGCCCAGGAGGTCCTCCGGGGGCGGATCCCCGTTCTCCCCCAGGGTTCCCGCCCATCGGACAAGGGCCGTGAGGGGCAAAACCAGGCTCCGCCGCGCCAGGAACAGGAGAAGGACCAGAAAAAAGAGGCACAGGGTGAAATCCAGGGCCAGGAACCCGATGGGGCCCGGAGATGAGGCCGCCTTCCACGCCCCGGCCCGGACTGCGCAGCAGACGGCCAGGAACAGGCCCAGAACCAGGGGGATCTTCCGGGAAAGCCTCACTTCCCGCCCTTTCCGTCCAGGACCTGGCGAAGAAGCACGGCCAGGTCCCGGCTCACCACGGGCTTCATGAGGAACCCGCCCACCCCCATCATCCGGGCCTTCTGGGCGTCCACGGCATGGCTGAAGCCCGTGCACAGGATCACGGGGATTTCGGGTCTCAACTCCTTCAACATGACGGTGAGTTCCACGCCGGTGATATGGGGCATGGTCTGGTCCGTGATGACCGCATCGAAGCCTTGCGGATCGGCTCTGAACGCCTCCATGGCCTCCACGCTGGAAGTGAAGGCCGTGACCTTGTATCCCAAAAACTCCAGGATCAGCCTCACGGAGCCCGTGATGGTCTCGTCGTCGTCCACGAACAG